>JAAVXK010000104.1 GCA_022790615.1 Lachnospiraceae bacterium | reverse complement strand
GTGGATTAAATGGAAACAGTCATTTATAAATATTTTATATCCTGACAAATATATTTACAAAAGAATACGCGAAAGCCATGCGCAGCTTTCGCGTATTCTTTTACCATAAAAACTTTCTCATTGCATTTTATTTGTCAAACGTAATTCCAAACCCGCTTGACGCCGTCAGCGTATAACCCGACTCCGTTTTTTCAATCGTAATCGTTTCACCGTCTGTACGTTTAAAAATTAACTTATTTTTATTATCCTCATTCACATAAAGCTCATAAGACTCATTGTTACCATCGCCGCTTATAATTTCAATATTCATACCGGCTGAACCCGCAACAAATTCGACATTAGCCTTGACCGTCTCATTGTTAACGGTAATGTTAACCTCGGCTGTACCGTCGCCTGTCTTATCAAACTTTATATCGTCCTCCTTACCGTCACCGTCGATATCGCGAAATAAAGTTATCGAACTGCCGGTACCTACAGAATCAATTTTTTGGGACAGCGAATTTACCATACCCCAAATATCTTCATGGTTTTCAATATCCTTATTAAATGCTTCCATATTCAAAGACACATCGTAATCTTTTCCGTCTTTTGAATACTTCATACTTACTGTCCCTGTTTCCGGCACCTCAACTTTGTTAATTTCGCTTACCACAACCGTACAGGAACCCTGTTCCATATGATTTCCCGCCAAATCCTTCAAGCCGCTTACGGTAATAGTATACTCGCCTACAGCCAAATCGTTACTTCCCTTTATAGTAATTGACTCGCCATTCTCGGCAAGGCTTACTTCCATATCTTTTATGTCCGCCTGCTCCCCGTTAAAAGTTACCGACACTTCAGGTTTGTCAGATACATATTGGACCGGTTCATTAAAATACACGGTAAATGTATTGCCTTGCGCTTCAGCCCTGTCGATCACCGGAGCGGCGTCGTCCACTTTAATAACGCATGGCGCGGATACAACACCTTTGACTGTTGCCGTGATATTTGCGGTTCCTCCCCTTAACGCGGTCACAACTCCCTGAGCGTCTACCTTTGCTATGTTTTCATCGTCAGAAGCCCATGTAATTTCAGGTTGTACCGCCTTATCGCCATTTTGTAACGTTACTTCCGCATTCAGCGTAACGCTGTTATCCGGCGGCGTTACTCCAAGTAATGCATCCGACCTGTCAAGAACGACCGACTCAACAGCAGTGCTATCAACCGGCGGCGTCACTGTAGGAGCCGGTGTTTCGGTATTCATAGGTGCTGGCGTCGGAGCAGCTGTAGGAACAACCGGCGTCGGCGTCGGCATAACAACCGGAAGCAATTCCGGCGGTATCTTCTTATACTTGGAAGTTACTTTACACTTAAGCCTTATCTTCTTAATATCATAACTTCCCTTCGGCACATACTTTACATTTGCCGTAATCGTAGCCTTTCCTTTCTTCTTCGCCGTAAGCTTAACAGAAGCGTCTTTTTTCTTGCTGAGTGAAACAACTTTCTTGTTGCTCGTTTTCCAATCTGTTAATACAATCATCTTTGAGTTATTCTTTTTTATCTTCAGGTAATAAGTATTGAGCATAAAATAGTTGTAATACAGCGTTTTCTTTTTTACCTTAAAAGCAGGAGCCGTCTTTTTTGCAGCGCTTACATAAGATGTACCCGCCGGCACTGACAATACCAGGGCAGCCGCCATGCAAAGGGCAATCCCCTTTTTTACCGCCTTACGTATTACTTTTGCTTGTTTCTTCATAATAGAATGTACCTCCATTTTCTTTTAATTATAGATTTTATTTGAAGTGTTCAATTTTAACATATGATATTATAGACTAAAACAATACTCAATTCAATAGTCTTTTTTTCCCTGCCTATTTCGATATTATCTTTGCAATCTCCTCGTAGGAAGCCCCTTTTTTTGCGCTGAACTTCCCAACTTTTATACGTACGGCGTATCCGTTGTCCACAAGATACTTATCAAATTCTTTTGCATCGTCGATGATATCCAGTTTTTCCAGTTTTTCAGAAACGATATGTGACCAATCGCCTTTCTCAATTAAGAATGATACCTGTTCAGGCTCGTCTGTCGGTTTATTTTTCGGTGCGGCTGTCTCCTCTGCGGCATCCTCTGTCTGTTTTGGGCGCGGCTTATCCGTCTTTTCTGGCGCCGGCTGTTCCGAATGTTCTGCGGCCGGCTCATCTGCCTGTTCCGGTATTGTGGTTGCCTCTTCTTTTACGGCGGGATTCGAAGTATGAATGCCGTCAGTCCCTAACGCTGAACCGGAAGCATCTTCGGCAAACACCATTCCAAGCTTTTTGGCCTTTAATATAACATCCTCGTCCGAGTTTTTAGATTTGTATGATATTCCCAAAATTATTGCGGTTATCAGGATTCCAAACCCCAATCCCCTTATAAAATATTTGATTTTCATTTTTTATTACCCCTGTACAAATCGAGCACCAGCTTAACCTCTCCCTGCCCTATGCCAAGCTGCTTCGAAATTTCGATTAAAGACTTACCCGAATCAGCCATCTCCAGTATTCTATCATTTTTATTAGGCGCCGCCTTCTTCGGATTACTGGTTTCAACCCTGTCCGGTAATATATCGGTTTTTTTCACATCCGCCTTTCGTTTATCATTATTTGCTTCTTTCGGTACAGACCCTTGCTGCACGGAAGGCTTTTTATTGCGGTTTGCAGTGTTTTCCGTATTTGAGAAATTGGAATTCGCAGTTTTGTTAGTCTTAACCGCGCCTCTTGAACCAATGCTTTTAATCTTACTGACAGCCTCCTCCATCAAATTCAGCTCATCCTTTATCCCGGCATATTTTGAATCAAGCTCAGATATCCATTCTTTCATTTCACCCTGCTTTTCGGTGAGCATTTTATATAAAAAAACAGACTGATTGTGATTTTCGTTGAGTTTTTCATTAATCTGCTCAGAAAATTCCTGAAATTCCATTATCTTTTCGTTAGATAAATGGCATAACTTCTCATCCGTATCACTTACAATCTGCTCGGATTTGTCGGAAAGGAGAATTTGAATTCTGTCCTTTATTGTTACCTCGTCTCTCTCAGACCATATCTCCCTGCCATTGGCAGATTCATTTCCATATCCTGATATTTTTTCTGAAATAATAAAACTTGCGATAACAAGTACCACGCCTACAACAATAAGCAGTATATCTATGCCTGTCATAAAGCATATATCCTCCCAATTATATTTTTATATCAAATCCACCGGAATATGAGTTGTCTTTATTTTCTTTTTTGATATCCCCGTCTTCTTTTTTTGCCTTTCTTTTTTTTGAGTTGCCCTTATATCCTTTTCCATTTCCGTCCTTGGCATCGAGTTTGTATTTCTGGGTATCGCTTTTGCCAAGCTCGACCGTCCTCTGCTGGTTTTTAATCTCGTTGCGCTCGAAAACATGGTTTGCATTCATTTCGGCATGCTCCCTGCCCCTTAGATTATTCGCCTGCAGATGGGAGGCTTCCTGGGATTTTGGTGCAACCGTAACAATATCAATAGGCCTTATAGACATATTTTCATCTCCTTAGATTGGCATCATTCTTATATCTACGCCGTCTTTAACGAACTTAGTATATGATATATCGTCGTTTACCCTGAGCTTTGCCCTTGATATCACCACAGTCACTCCCGAATGTGTGACACCCGTAATGGCAATCTGTCCGCTCTTTGCGCTGTCTATCTCTGCAAGAATCTTTTCAAGCTCCTGTTTTGCATCTTTAATAAACGCGTTGTTTTCAGCGTATATTATCTTCGCGTCCTGAATCTTCTTCAGTTTATCGTTATCCATCTTAACGCCGGCTTTAACCTTTCTCTGGAATGACTCAAACAGTTTCATGAATTCATCCACATCCTTACTCCTGTCCTCAATTTCCTGCTCAAGATAACGGTATCTCTCCATCCTGTCAGGGTCGATTCCTACCTCAAGCAGAGTAGGCGTATCCATGGCCGAACCTACCGTCTTTGCAAATATAGACGTACTGGATATAACTTTACCTCCCGATATAAGTCCCCGCTTACCCTTTACGATAACTTCTCCTCTCGCGCACACTTCGCTATGCATAATCGCGTCCGTTGATATCGTACCGTCCGCTTTGACAAGCTCACAGTTTTCTATGAACCTGGAAACTATATCTCCCTTTGCCGTAAGTTTTGCGCGGAACATACCCTGAACTCCACGCCTGAGCGTTATATCGCCCCCTGCAACTATAGTCGCGCCCTCAACGATGCCCTCGACAACAACGTCTCCGGTAGCCCGGACGGCATAGCCCGTATTTACATTCCCTTTTATAGTCACATTTCCGTTATAATTAATATCGCCCGTCGAGGCGTCTATGTTATTAGGAACTTCATATACGTCAGAGACATATACCGTTCCCTCGATAAGCGTCGCATGTCCGGACACATCGGAATACATATCAAGCTTATCCTCGGAAAGCGTGATATTGCGCCCATGTTTAAGCACTTTCCTTGCAACCTTTTTGGCCGGTATTACCCTTCCAAAGACGTCTTTGCCCGGTTTTCCAAAATCAACCGGCGTAAGGTGGGCAAGGCGTTCTCCCTTAGCAACATGCGATATATTGCCAAGCTGGTGAAAGTCAACCGTACCGTCTTCGTTCAGTTTGGGCTTTGCCACGGCCTGCGTATCAAAAAAATACTCTATAGAAGCATCATGCCCATGTATAGGTTTTATAGCCTTTGCAATCAGTATATCCGTACAATACAGCCTTGCCTTAACATGAATCTGTATATTTTTAAGAATATATCCGGAAACAATATTATTGCGCTTCATTTCCTCTATTATATCCTCAAGCGTCATTTCCGAACCATCGTTCGTAGGGGCAAAAAACTTTCCTACAACCCTCATTCCATATCTGTCAATTTCCAGTTTCAGATGTTCATTCTGACGCAGTCCCCTTTTATTGTTAAGTTTTAACTGCATATTGTAATTGCCTTCGAATATATAGCTGTTAAGGCGCTGTACATCATACTCTATGTGTTTCGTATCAAGATAGTACATCACATCTTCAATATTAAGCGGCGCACCCCTGTTAATGGCGTCCACTACCTTAAGATATGTTCCGTTATACTCATTATTTACAATAAAATATGCATTTCTATCCATACAGGATTCCCCCATCTTCAGGTAAATAAACTAAGCAATTCAACATCTTCCCCAAGCTTCTGCTTCATTTTGGAAAGAGATTTCGTATGGAGCTGGGATACCCTTGATTCCGACACCTCAAGCACGTTGCTAATCTCTTTCAATGTAAGCTCTTCATAATAATACAGAAGGATAACCTTTCTCTCATTCTCAGTAAGTGATTCCAGCGCTTTCTTAAGACTTTTCTTAAGTTCTTCCTTTTCAACCTGCGTTTCAGGCTGTGTGAATTTCGGTCTGACCAAAGGATCAACCTTAACTTCCACACCCTGTTCAATGTAATCGTCAAGCGAGATTACATTAGCAATCTCAACCTGATTCTTCCAATCCTCTAATTCTTCAAGCGTAATTTCAAGCTCGCTTGCAAGTTCCGCGTCCGTTGCGCTTCTGCCATGTATTCCCTCAAGCTTGGTATAGGCCTGCTCCAGCTTTTTCTGCTTCTGCCTTAAAGTGCGTGGAATCCAGTCCATTTTCCGAATCTGGTCGAGTATTGCCCCCCTGATTCTGAGGCTTGCATAAGTCTCAAACTTAACGCCTTTAAAATAATCGAACTTGTCAATTGCGTCAATCAGCCCAAATACACCGTAGCTGACCAAATCATCAAATTCAACGGTATAGCCAAGATACATGTTAAGCCTGCCCGCGACAAGCTTCACAAGTCCTGAATATTCAATTATTAACTTTTCACGCATGTCTGAAGTTTTATGAGCAGAATAGGCCTCCCAGAGCTTATCTCGTTCATTTTCCTTCATACCTTATCACCTACTTTTCGTCAATAATTCCTTCTTCAGAAACAGTTTCCTCTTCTTCCATTTCATCGGCATTTTCAGTCTGCAGGTTTTCCTCTTCTTCCTCTTCCCTGCGTTTACGCTCAAGTTCCTGTTCCTGTCTTTGCCTCTCTATATTCTCTTTCTTAATACCGTATAACACCCTTCGCACAATTCTTCCGATAATAAAGAATAAAATTATTGCAAAAAGCAGCACAACAAGCGCATAATTAATCTCCACCTGATGTGTAAATACCCTGTATGCCATTATAATACTGACCACGGCTCCGCCGAGCAGCGTTACAAACTGTACAATATATTTTTCATCCATTGATATCTATATTTCCTTTTCAGATTTGCCGACAACCCTTATTCTTAAAATACAGTCAGACGGACTGAATATGATTGTACGGCCATAATTTAATCCGGTATCCTCCGCGGCAATCGGTATGCGAAGCTTCATAAGAGCCTCCTTAACTGCATGCACATTACTTTCACCGACTCGCATCATCTCAAGATTTGTATTAAATGAGAACATCTGGGCGCCGCCTGCTATTTTAGCCTTCATCCTGAACCTGTCAGCGCCTCTCTTTACCATACCCTCGTACAATGCAACAACACCTGTATCGGCAAATTTTGCTAAATTATCATTATTACGTATTTTAGAACTGTCAGGTAACATGACATGAACCATACCGCACATTTTAAGCACCGAATCATACAATACAACACCGACACATGAACCAAGTCCAAGCGTTGTGATTGAATCGTCTCCTTTGCAGTAGTTCATGTCCGCTATCCCGACACGAATAACACTTGACATATGAACCTCCAAGAAAAACGTACTTTCTACATACCAAACACCGACATAATTTTTTCGTATGAATCAATGGACGGAAGCATAATGAAATGTCCTCCAAGTTCAACCCCGTCGCATAATATGTACGATTCCATAAACAAAACATTGTCCCCATGTCTTCCAACTTCAGACATAGGCACGCTCAGAAGCGAGGCTGCCATATCGATAGCTGCAAACGGCTCCGAAACCCTGATGGAGAAACCCGTCATTGACGCCATTGACCCAACATACGAACTTACTATAATATTGCCTATTTCTTTTACGGCAGACATATCCATCTCATCAAATTCAGTATCATCATTATATGAGCGTCCGAGAAGCGGACCTATCATGCGTCCAATTGAGCTTTTGGGCAGCATGAATATCATAGAGCCCGATATATCGCCGCTATACAATATCATCACGCCCAGAACAACTTCCTCCTCGTCACCGAATATCCTGAGCAAATCGTTGAAATCAACAACCGAAGCATTCGGAACACGCATATCAACCTTCTGCCCAAGAATTTGTGACAGCGAGGTCGCCGCATTTCCGGCTCCAATATTACAGATTTCTTTCAGGACATCTAAATGTATTGTTGTAATGCCCGAATAATCCATAAAACTCCCCCTATTGTGATATTTGCCCCTCATCCACCACGGCATTCATATCAAGAATTGAGATAAGTATATCGTCATGTTTCCCAATTCCTATAATATATTTATTCGTGTCAGCCGATTTACTGAATGAAGGACTCTCAAGTTCATCTTCATTTATGGTTACAATCTGCATAACCTCATCAACTATAAATCCGACAAACGCATTCGCGTCAAATTTTGTTATAATGATTCTTGTCGCACTGGTATAGTCAATCTCACCCATATCCAGTTTCGAGCGCAGGCTCATGACCGGCACGACGTCGCCGCGCAGGTTAATAACGCCCTTATAGTACTTCTGGGATTTCGGTACACGGGTAATTCTCTGCATCTTGACGATATTATCAACTATGCCTATATCTATGCCGTACTGTTCGCTCCCAACCTTAACTACTATATACTGTGTACCGTCTATGTTAACATTCGAGCCTTTATTTATATCTACCTCTGCCATCTGAACATACCTCCTAAACAAGTGTATTAACGTCAAGAATAAGGGCAACTTCACCGTCGCCAAGTATTGTCGAACCGCTTATCATCTTGGCATTGGTTATATATTGTCCGATTGACTTGATAACGATCTCCTGCTGTCCTATAAGGTTATCAATAACAAGACCTGCCTGGCTGTCGCCTTTGTTTACAATAACTACGGTAAGGTTATCATTTTCGTTCTCATCATCAACAACGTCAAGCACTTCCCTAAGACGTATAATCGGAATGACGTTACCCCTCAGGCTTATAAC
Organism: Lachnospiraceae bacterium; assembly: GCA_022790615.1. Taxonomy (GTDB): domain Bacteria; phylum Bacillota; class Clostridia; order Lachnospirales; family Lachnospiraceae; genus V9D3004. The sequence continues at coordinate 13,178 of JAAVXK010000104.1, read as the reverse complement.
TTCTTTGCCGTGTATATACTTAATCTCCTCAGGCAAAACGTCCTCAATGGTCTGTATGCTCCCAAGCGGAATCGCATATTTCTCATGTCCGACCTCGGTCATAAGCGCCTGTATTATGGCAAGTGTGAGCGGAAGTCTTATTATAAACGTACTTCCTATGCCAATCTCAGTCTTAGCCTCTATGTTTCCTCCAAGCGCCTCGACATTCGTTCTGACAACATCAAGACCGACCCCGCGCCCTGATATATCTGATATCTGCTCCGCTGTTGAAAAGCTCGGCTTAAACAGTAGGTCAATTGCCTCCTTTTCAGACATTTTATCCGCCTGTTCATATGTAATATGGCCCTTTTCCACAGCTTTTCTCTTAACTTTCTCAACATCGATTCCGGCGCCGTCGTCACGAACCTCAATGACAACATTATTGCCGTCCTGATATGCGTCGAGGAATATTGAGCCAACCTCCGGCTTTCCTTTTGCTATTCTGTCCTCATTGCTCTCAAGACCATGGTCCGCCGAATTCCTTAAAAGATGCATAAGCGGGTCGCCGATCTCGTCTATAACCGTCCTGTCAAGCTCCGTCTCCTCACCTGACATATACAGTTCCATCTTCTTGTTAAGCTTTTTGCTCAAATCCCGAATCATCCTCGGGAACCTGTTTACAACGCTTTCAATAGGGACCATTCTTACTTTCATAACGGATTCATGCAGATTCGTCGTAACCCTCTCAAGATATTCTATCTGTTCCTTGAACATCATCTCGGTCTGCGACTCTACGCCGCTGAAAGATACAAGTCCGTTCTTTGCTATTATAAGCTCGCTGACGAGATTCATAAGCGTGTCCAGTTTCTCTATATCCACCCTGACTGAGCGCGCCGTATGCTTTGAGCCTGACTTTGACTGCTTTGCGGCAGCTTTGCTTTCGGGCTTCACCACGGCGCCCTGCTTCGCTTCCGAAGCTTTATCACTAACTTCTTCAACCGTCTCCTCTACAGTCTCAGCAGCCGTCTGTTTCTTATATTGCGCATAAGGCTCAATGTAAACCTCGACAACTTCGGACACGTTAAGTATCATGCTCTTGACATTCTCAGCCGATTCTTCCGTTACATATAACAAGCTGAAATCAAGCTCAAATTCCTCATCCTCTATCTCTTCCGCCGACGGCATGGATTTGATAACCTCGCCTTTTTCTTCAAGACCTCTGAATACCAGAAACGCCCTTGCCGATTTTAGAATACACGTATCAGACAACCAGACAGTTATACCAAAAAGATTCTTATGTTCTTCATTAACCTTATCAAGGACAGATTCTTCAGATTCTCCAAGGTCCATACTCCTGTACTTGCACCTGTCGGCCCTGACCGGCATTACGGCTTTCGGCCTTAAAACGGCGGCGTCATTCTTTGCCTGTCCGCCCGTTCCCTCGCTGAGTACCTCGTTCAATCCGTTAATGATATCCTCATTTTCCTCTGTTCCTTCATCCGAAGTATCCTGTACATTTCTAAGATAACCTTCCAGAGCGTCAAGTCCCCTGAAAAGAATGTCTACAAGCTTTGACGATACGGTTATATTCCCATTGCGAACCTCCTGGAAAAGGTTCTCCATATCATGGGTAAGCCGCTGCATCCGCTTGAAACCCATTGTGCCCGCCATTCCTTTAAGCGAATGGGCGGCCCGGAATATCTCATTTATAGTATCTTCATTGTCAGGCTCTTTCTCAAGCACAAGAAGAAACTCATTGAGATTCTGCAAATGTTCCTTTGTTTCATCAATAAAAATATCGAGATACTGACTTGTATCCATTTTATCGCACCCCCGTTGTTCTGATAATAGCCTCAGATATCTTGTTAAGCGGAACAACCTCGTCTGTCAGCCCGGCTTCATGGATTGCCTTGGGCATACCGTAAACTGTGGATGTCACCTCATTCTGCGCTATTACATATACATTCTTTTTTGTTTTCAATTGTCTGATACCCCTGGTACCGTCGCTCCCCATTCCTGTCATTACCACGCACGTTATCCGTTCATACCCCGTATCGGCCAGAGACTCATACATAACGTCCGCGCATGGTTTGAGCCCCGCTATGGGCGGGTCGTCAAGAATTCTTATAACATGCCTTGTCTTTCCATGCCCGGCTATGGACATATGATAGCCACCTTTTGCTATATACACCACTCCCTTTTCAAGGACATCGCCTTCCCCCGCTTCCCTGACTTTCAGTTCACTGAGAGAATCAAGCCTCTCCGCCAGGGAAGATGTGAACACCTTTGGCATATGCTGCACTATAAGAATCGGCGCGTCTATATTGGCCGGTATGTACGGAAGAACACACTGCAGTGCCTTCGGACCTCCTGTCGAACATGCAATAGCCACCAGCTTACTTTTTTCCGTGTTAAAACCAGCTTTCACATCCCTGTTAACCGGTTTTGTCCGGCTATCGGCATTCAGGTTTAAGGGAACATCCTTTCCATAAGCGTCCGGCGCATTTTCCCCCGCGGCATATCTTTTTCCCCGCGGCATATCTTTTTCCCCGCGGCATATCTTTTTCCCCGCTTCAATGGCGTTGTTCATAATATTCACGAAGTTTTCCCTAAACCCGGTACTTTTCATTTCCATAAACAGAGTCGGGATTTTTATAAAATCAACTGCGCCCGCCTCAAGACATTTAAACGTCTCAACATTGCCTTCATCATGGATATCACTAAGTACAACAACAACGCTGTCCACATTCATTTCCGATATAGTTTCGAGGAATTTTGCGCCCCTCATCTTAGGCATCATACTGTCAAGAACAATACAGTCATAACTGTTGGTTTCAAGCAGCTTTATCGCATCAGCTCCATTTTCAACAGCATCTTTGACTTCAAACTTCTTATCGCTATTAATTATATCAGATATAATGCTTCTCATGAGTGCAGAATCATTAATTATAAGTATTTTTTTAGCCATAATGAATGTTTGTTATTTCCTTTCCCAGATATTTGCTTATTTATATCCTAGTATGTTTTCTTTATTATCCTTCGCTGTTCCTCAAATATATATTTTATGAGATTTTCCCTCATAACATTGTTGATGTCAACAAATTCACCTCGTATCTCGAACATGCGTCCTGAAGGGGACTCCTTTTTTGCCGACTGTATCACCCGCAGGTTCACAATACATTCCTCGCCGCTAAGCCCGGCAGCCGTAATCTTAAGTACAATTATATCGTCATTTTCATATTTTACCGGACTGTTGAACTTGATTCCTCCTCCGCTTATGTCTACAACGCGGCCATTTTCCCACTCAAACACCATATTCGAAAGCTCGTCAATACATTCCTGCTTCTCCTCAGGGGACTGAAAATCATCGGCGACAAGCTTATCCTGCAGCCTTACTTCCTTCTCCGACTGCGGCCGGTGTGCGACGGTCATATCGCATATCAGCCTGTAATACTGCCTGCGCTGATATTTTTCAAGCTTACCTACGAACTGTATGTCAAGGACATACAGGCTGTTTTCCTTATACCTCTTCAATATTTTTGACATACACTGGTATAAGCCCTTCGACGTATATATAACTATCTTATATATATCCCCCAGCTCAAGAGGAACAATGACCTTATTCTCAATCGGCATCGAAATCTTTCCTATCTTTTTTTCTACGTCGATATCAAGCAGCTGGCTCACATACTGCTTGGGTTTCGTCTTTATTCCAAGCGAATCCTCCATACGAACCATATTAATTTTGTTGCCGATTCCCAAACCACTATAATCCATAATTTCCCCCACTTATCTCTGATACTTCATCTTAACTATATTAGAAAACAAAGAACGTATACCCCTTGATTTTTTTTCACCGGACTTGCCGCTGGGCGCAAGGTTCAGCTTGTATGCGATATTCTCATACGCCCTGGACGCCGCGGCATTCGGATATTCTATTGAGACCGGGGCCTGCTTCATAATGGACTTCTGACACTTATCGTCATATGGAATCAGTCCGAGAAGCGAGAACTCTATGCCGAGAAACTTTTTTACCACGACGCTGAGCTTCTCAAACAGTTCGATACCGTCCTCATATTTCGTCACGCGGTTTCCTATCATTTTAATCGATACGTTTTTCTTGTCAAATCCTCCCCTGCGGTTCAGGGTTTTTAACAGCGCGTACGCGTCGGTAATCGAAGTTGGCTCCGGAGTTGCAACCAAAAGAAGCTCCTGGCTCGCAACGACAAATTCCATTACCGAGTCCGATATTCCCGCGCCCGTATCTATTATTATTATATCGGCCATACGGTCAAGTTCATATAATTTCGTAATGAAGTTCACCACCTGGTCCTTGTTCATATTTGACAGTTCCTTTATTCCGGAACCTCCGGATAAAAACCCTATATTCTCAGGCCCCGTCGTTATAACCTCGCTAAGGCTCTTTCCCTTGAACATTACGTCGGCAAGCGTATACCGCGGTCTGATTCCAAGCATAACCTCAACATTGGCAAGCCCGAAGTCCGCGTCAATTATAATAACCCTGTTGCCCAGTCTTGATAAATGAATTGCAAGGTTGACGGCGGTACTCGACTTGCCAACCCCCCCTTTGCCGCTCGTGATAGTAATCACCCTGGCGAGGTTTTCTTTGGACATTGCGTTATTCTTTATAATACGTCTTAAATTTTCAGCCTGGTCCATCAACTTTACCTCCCAGTAATTTTTTTGCAATATACTGCGTATCTATTTTCGAGAAATCATCCGGAACATTCTGCCCGTTCGTGACATACGAAAGCCTGGCTCCGGTATTCCTTCTCACATTATATATATTTCCGATACACTTTGTCTCATCAAGTTTTGTAAAAATAATGTTATAATCAGTAATTTTATTATAGATTCCGATAAGCTCCAGCAAATCCATATATTTGGTAGTTATACTAAGTGTAAGATATACTTCCTTATCTTCAATTTTATCAAGAAGCTCTTTCAAATCTTTCTGCTGTTCTATATTAAGGTGCGACCTTCCGGCCGTATCTATCAGCACGTAATCAAAATTATCAAATTCCCTGACCGCCTCTTCAATCTCCTCCGACGAATATACGACCTTTAAAGGCACCCCAAGTATGTTTGCATACGTCCTTAGCTGCTCAACCGCCGCTATTCTGTATGTATCGGCGGTAATCATTGCAACGCTCACTTTCTTGTTAAGTTTCAAATCAGACACAATCTTTGCAATTGTCGTCGTCTTTCCAACCCCCGTAGGCCCTATGAAAAATGAGTATTTCGGGTTTCTCTCATCCTCGCTGTAAATAAGTCTTGGCTGTCCGAGCCTTAGAACGATTTTCTGATATATAAAACTAAGTACCGCGTTAATCGTCGTATCCGGGGATATCATATCCTCAATCTCATCCACAAGCTCCCTGGCATACTCGCTCGTAACCTCGGCGTTAACAAGCTGCTCATATATAAGCTCCCTGCAGGCGTCAAGCTTTTGTAGTTTTTCGCGTAACTCCCTGTCCGCCTCACTTTCCTCTTCCCCGTTTTCAGAATTTTCGTCCAACTCCGTTTCTTTTTCTAATTCAGACTTAATTCTGTTCTCAATCAGATTCTGCAGACTGTTATTCATAGATTCAAGCTTCTTTTCAAGGTTTCTTACCTCGTCGTTTATGACGGGCTTTTCCTCTTTTTTCTTCTCAGTCTTCCTGCCCTTACGGCCTACGTTCAATTCACCGCTCTTCATAGCCTGCTCAAGGGCGTCGAGCGTATTGCTGTTTGGCATAAGCGGATTGGGGTTATCGTCTGCTTTCATTCTGCCGGATTCGACTTTTTTTGCCGACGGTTCCGCGGCAAGATTATCGTCAATCGCCGCCGTAACTTCAACCCTTGGTTTTAAGAAAAGCCTCATAATACCCCTGGGCTGTATCTTTTTTATATTCATCACGACGGCGTCATTACCCAGCTCTTTTTTTGCCAGCATAATAGCGTCAGTCTCAGTATCTGCAACATATTTCTTGATTAGCACATCGCTTCCTCCTTCACACTTATGTCTGCGCCGTAACCATACCTACGGACTGCAGCTCGACATCTGTCTCTATCTCATTATATGATATAACAATCAAATCCCTGAACTGCTCCTCGGTAAGTTTCTTAAAGTACATTCTGACTATAGGTGAGGTAATTATAATCGGGTTCTTGCCAAGGTCCTCAAGCTTACCTGATTCCACCCGCAGTGAATCAAAGATTCCTCTGGTAACGTCAGGGTCAAGCGCAAGATACGAACCCTGCTCCGTCTGTTTTACCGAATCCATTATCTTCTGTTCAATGACCGGGTCAAGCGTAATAACGCTCGTCATTTCATTTTTAGGGAAGAACTTATTAGAAATAGCTCTCTTTAAGCTCTGCCTTGCATATTCAGTGAGAACATCGGTGTCCCTCGTGGTTGAAGCAAAATCGGCTATCGTCTCAAATATTGTGACAAGGTCCCTTATAGATATACCCTCGTCAAGGAGATTCTGAAGAATCTTCTGAATCTCACCGACACTGAGACTCTTAGGCACAAGCTCCGTAATAAGCGTCGCGTTGGTCTCCTGCACGTTGTTGATAAGGTTCTGGACGTCCTGCCTTGTAAGAAGTTCTCCGAGATGGGCCCTTATTACCTCCGTCAAGTGCGTTGCAATAATGGAAGGCGGGTCTACAACCGTATAACCGAGCGATTCCGCACGTTCCCTCTGGCTCTCGGTTATCCACAAGGCAGGCAGGTGGAACGACGGCTCAAATGTAGGAATACCCGATATCTCTTCCTCGACATATCCGGGACTCATGGCCATATAATGGTCAAACAATATTTCTCCCTCGCTTACCGGAACTCCCTTAATCTTAATTACATACTGGTTCGGGTTAAGCTGTATATTATCCCTCAGACGAATCATTGGAACCACGCTTCCAAGTTCAAGGGCAATCTGTCTTCGAATCATTACCACCCTGTCAAGAAGGTCTCCTCCCTGATTGACGTCCGCAAGAGGGATGATTCCGTAACCGAATTCGAGCTCAATAGAGTCAACCTGTAGAAGCGAAGTGACATTCTCCGGTCTCCTTATCTCGTCTGCAGAACTCTCCTCCTCGCTTATCTCGCTCTCAATTTCCCTGATACCCATATTGTCCGCCATCCTTCGTCCGACAATAATAAATATAATTCCGTATAATACAAATATATACCACTGCAGCGGCGTGAATATTCCAAGTCCTATAAGGCTGCCTCCTACAATGTAGAGAACCCTGGGCGCTGAAAACAGCTGTCCGAGAACAAGTTCGCTGACGTCGGATTCCTTTGACGCCTTTGTCACAAGAAGTCCGGTTGCAAGCGATATCATAAGAGAAGGAATCTGGCTTACGAGACCGTCTCCTATCGTAAGAAGCGCGTACTTGCTCAGCGCGTCGTTAAATGTTCCTCCCTGATAAAGCATACCGAGCGCAATACCGCCGATAAAGTTAAGAAACGTAATGATAAGACCGGCTGTCGCATCTCCCTTTACATACTTTGTAGCACCGTCCATAGAACCGAAGAATGCCGCCTCATCCTGAATCTTCTGGCGTCTCTCCCTTGCCTCGGCGTCTGTTATGGCTCCGGTATTAAGGTCGGCGTCAATTGCCATCTGCTTACCAGGCATCGCGTCGAGCGTAAATCTTGCCGTTACCTCCGACACTCGTTCTGAACCCTTATTAATTACCATAAACTGAATAATGATAAGCACGATAAATATAATCGCGCCTACAACAAGGTTAGAACCTCCGACAAACTGTCCGAATGTCTGTACGACATTTCCCGCATATCCGGTAAGAAGGATGTTCCTTGTCGACGATACGTTCAGCGAAAGCCGAAACAGCGTAGTCATAAGCAAAAGTGTCGGAAAACTCGACATATTAATGGCTTCCGTAGAAAAAAGCGAGCTGAAAAGCGTCAGCATGGCAATTCCCATATTTATTGCAATAAGGAAGTCAAGAACTACAGGACTCATCGGAATAATCAAGAATAATATTGGACATAAAACAAACAATCCAATAATCATATCCTGTCTTTTCATTATCTTTCCTCCCATCAGTTAATCTATACCAGCGGCCGAAAAAACGGCCGTTCAAAATAGTGTGGTGCGCACAACCGCATATGGAATTTTGCCGCTTTGCGGCGGCTGGCGCATACTCACGGCAAATCTCATTGACCATGAGACTATCATTATGCCGTACCCTTAAGTCCGTAAACAAATGCGAGAACCTCCGCAACCATCTGGTACAATTCCGGCGGAATCGGCGAATCAAGTTCCACGTTAAAATACAGCATACGGGCCAGCGGCTTATTTTCCACAATTTCAATACTGTGATTTCTCGCCTCAGCCTTTATCTTCTCAGCAAGAAAATCTGCTCCCTTTGCAATTACGACGGGTGCGTCGTCAATATCGCGGTTATAGCGGAGCGCTACCGCAAGATGCGTAGGGTTAGTGATTACAACGTCAGCCTCAGGAAGCTTCTGCATCATCCTCCTCTGTGACGCAGCCATCATTTTACTCTTAATCTGTCCTTTTACCTGAGGATCTCCTTCCGAGTTTTTATACTCGTCCTTTACTTCCTGCTTGGACATTCTCATGTCCTTTTTAAATTTCAACTTCTGATAAATAAAATCAACAAAAGCAATTACCAAAAATATCATGCTTATCTTAAGTCCAAGCGATACTACAATATCACTTACAAGCGCGACTGCCGAAAACAAGTCGGTAGCATACAGCTCCGTCAGCAGTCCGCCGTCGGATTTCAGCGTTCCGACTATGACATAAGACAAAATTAAAATCTTCACTATTGACTTTATCAGCTCAAACAGCTTGGATTTTGAAAACATGTTCTTAAATCCGCTGATTGGGTTAATGTTCCCAAGCTTTGGCTTGAGCGGCTTTGCAGTAACCTTCCATTTTGCCTGAAGGGCGTTCGACAGCACAGCAACAAAAAGAATAACCAGTATGAAAGGCCCCGCAATCAGCATAATCCTAAAAATACCGTACTTTAATATCTCAAGCGCCGAATTAACGGTGAATTCATCCGAAGTATATTTTTCAAAGGAGCCAAACACAAACTTATAGACGCCAATAAATGAATTCAGAAGATATCCCGCCCCAATTTTAAGCGCCAGGAATATCACAATAAGAGAAACCGCAATCGGTATATCTTTGCTCTTTGCAACCTTTCCCTCTGTTCTTGCTTCATTCAGTTTTTTTGTCGTGGGTTCCTCTGTTTTTTCCCCGCCCTCGTCATTCGCAAAGAGCTGGAGATTGTATCTTATAATATAAGATTTATTGTATTCCATAAAACCACCTGCACAAAAATCATATAAGCTTATGAATCTGGCATAATTGCACGCATCATAATACCAAGATATTCCCGCATCTCATCAAAAATGTAATTGGAAACCATCGGCAGCGTCCCCACAATGATAAGCAATACAATAAGCCCGGCAAAAACTTTAAGCTGCATACCTACAACAAACATATTCATCTGAGGCGCAATTTTAGTCAATATACCGAGAACAATATTGACCACAAGCATTACTGCAAAAATCGGCAAAACTATCCTGAATCCTATAACAAAAAAATCAACTATAAACGTCTGCATGACCTCATATAAGCTTCTGTGGATAATCGCCTTGCCGACAGGAGCATATGTGAATGAATCAATTACCGCCTTAACAATATAGTAGTGCATGTTTGATATAAAAAATAAAATTGAAATCATCTGCGTATAATACGCGCCGGTAATGGAAGTCTGCAGCCTTGTCGAAGGGTCCATCATATTAGCCATCGAGAACCCAATCTCCATATCTATCACTCTTCCGGAGAAATTAACTATATAGAGACATGCGTTTGTTATGAATCCAAGTATCAGGCCTACTACGCTTTCCTGTAAAATCAGTATGGCATAACTTATAAGGCCCGCGGTCTCGGGCAATTCGGCCGGGACCATATAATACACAAGTACGCCAAGAAATACAGCAAGTCCAACCTTGACCTTTGCAGGAATACGTGTAATGCTGAATATTGGCGCACTATATATGAATGCGGCCAGCCTAACGACTACCAATAAAAAAAATTCCAGATTCTCAACCGTAAACGTCATATACTATCACATCTATCCAATTAATTGCGGAAACATCTCACACAGGTTCTGAAAAAAATTGACAATACTCGTTATAATCCAGGAACCGCATAGTATCAACGTCAAAAATATTCCGACAAGCTTTGGCACAAAAGTAAGCGTCTGCTCCTGTATTGATGTAACCGTCTGAAATATACTTATAACAAGACCTATGACAAGGGACACAATAAGCATAGGCGCCGAGCATTTGATAATACACCACACCATTTCCCTTGCTATGTCAATAACAATATCATCCGATATCATCTAACCAACTCCAGTTAACCATAAAATGTACGTACAATCTGCCCTATTACGAGATTCCATCCATCCGCAAGAACAAAAAGCAGTATTTTAAACGGCATGGATATAGTCGTCGGAGGCAGCATCATCATACCCATCGACATAAGCGTCGATGATACCACCATATCAATAACGATAAATGGCAGGTAAATCAAAAATCCCATAATCATGGCTTTTCTAAGCTCGCCAATCATAAATGCAGGTATGAGCGTGCTCGTCGGTATCTCATTATAATTCTCAAGCTGCTGCTCATTACCGGAAATTTCAAGAAACAGTTTCAAATCTTTCCTGTTCGTCTGTTCAAACATAAATGTTCTTAGAGGTTCAATCCCCGCCTCAATCGCCTGCTCCTGCGTAAGTTCGCCGGCCTCAAAAGGCTTAATGGCATTATCATTAATCTGCGTCAGCGTCGGCGACATAATGAAAAAAGTAAGAAACAGCGCCAGTCCGATAAGTACCTGGTTTGGCGGCGAGCTCTGTAATCCCATCGCCGTCCTTGTAAAATTAAGTACTATAATTATTCTCGTAAAGGATGAAACCATGAGAATGATTGACGGAGCAATGGTTAGAACCGTTAGTACTAACAGAATCCTGAGCGTCGCAGACATAGACGTACTTCCGGCATTTGTCGTGATATCCAAATGAAAATCATCATCCGGAGACGCGTCGGAAGCTGTACTATCCTCAATTTCATCAACAGACGTCGCACTTACGCTAACAGGATTCAGAGTAGCACAAAAAAAGGTTAATAAACAAACCATAACCACAAGACTCAAAACACGAAACATATTTTTAAGCCTCTTGTATGCTGCTCTCATGATTACCAACCTTTACTTTTATACTTTATTCTTCATTATGTTTTTTTAATTTCTTCATGATATCAGAAAAACTTACTTTTTCCGCCGTCTGACTATCATTCCTCAAAATTATGTCTTCTTCCTTCAGTTCCGCAATGTAAGTTATTGTATCCTTACCGACGGCAATCACAAAATACCGTCCTGTACCGGCTCTTATAATCTGTATATATTTTGTCTGCGACAACCTAAACGTTTCAATAACCTGGATATTGGCAGCTTTCTGTTGTGTAAAACCGCTTTTGCCAATCCATCTTGACGTATAGTATGTCGCAAACAGTATTAAAACAAATACAATAATAAGGCCAACTAACTGAAGAATGTTGCCAATTGTCCCACTTATCAGAACATTACAGTATGTGGACATTAACCCACAGCTTTCTTAACAGCTTCCAGAACCCTGTCCTGATTAAACGGCTTAACAATGAAATCCCTGGCGCCGGACTGAATTGACTCAATAACCATCGCCTGCTGTCCCATAGCGGAACACATAATAACGTTGGCCGATGCATCCGTCTCTTTAATTTTCTTAAGCGCCTGAATACCGTCCATTTCTGGCATTGTGATATCCATCATTACAAGATCAGGACTTGTTTCATTATATTTTTCAACTGCCTTAAGTCCGTTTTCTGCCTCACCGGCAATCTCGTAGCCATTCTTTGTCAGAATGTCCTTAATCATCATCCTCATGAATGCTGCATCATCACAAATTAATACTCTTTTTGCCATAGTATTCCTCTCCTATTCACTTTATTAATATTTTATAATGTGATTTAACATTAATACAAACAAAAGATTACTGCTTGTTAAGTATCTCGGTTACTCTGATACCAAAACTCTCTTCAATAACTACAACTTCACCTTTTGCTATAAGTTTGCCGTTTACCAATACATCCACCGGTTCGCCCGCAAGCTTATTCAGTTCAATAATTGTACCTGGCGAAAAATCAAGTATTTCCTTAATCGACCTACTTGCCCTTCCAAGCTCAACTGTTACTTCAAGAGGAACATCCATAATTAAATCGATGTTCTCCGGTCCCATAACGGGAGGCATCTGTGCAAACTGCTGGAATTGCGCCGGCTGTACACCCACCGGCTGCTGCACAGCACTATTCATCGGCTGCGTATATGCATTGTTCGACATATCCATCTGCGGCTGTGGCTGCGTAGGTTGCGGCGGTGCCGGCTGTGGCTGCTGCTGTGGTGGCGGCGCCGCTGCCTGTCCGCTGTCCTCACTCGTAAGGGAATTTTCAGTAACGGCCTTAAAGCCTTCATACATATCCCTTGCAAAAGATGCAGGGAACATCTGCATTATCTCACTGTTGATAAGTTCACCGATTTTCATCTTAAATGAAACCTTGACAAGCATTTCATCCGACATACTCTTCATATCACCGGAGAGCTCATCAATGTTAACATCATACCGGGTCGCAACCGGCGGCGTAATATCAACTTTTTTATTTAACATGGATGAGAGAGAGGTCGAAGCCGAACCCATCATCTGGTTCATAGCTTCACCGATTGCACTCAGGTGCATTTCGGATATTTCACCCGAAATGTTGGTGCCGTCTCCACCCATCATTAAATCAGCAATAATCTTTACATCATCTTCCTTGAGAACAAGGATATTCCCTCCATCAAGGCCTTCGATATAAGATATGTAAATAAACACACACGGTTTTTCATAACCTGACGCAACCTCCTGTAAGGTCGCATACGAAACCTGCGGGGTTGTAATATCAACAATATCATTGACAAGCGTTGCCAATGTTGTTGCCGCGGTTCCCATACTAATATTAGAAATCTCGCCCACAGCGTCTTTCTCAACGTCTGTAAGCAGATGTAAATCGTTACCATCGCTGCCATTATTTTCATCGCCGGCAGGAGTCT
>JAAVXK010000015.1 GCA_022790615.1 Lachnospiraceae bacterium | reverse complement strand
TTTATGGAAATTACAATTAGTTTATTTCGACTTTTATCGACCACTTAAAAGAGAGTTATATTGAAAGATGTTGTCAGAATTTGTTCCAGTCGTATTGTTTTGAGTAGGTTGAAAGGCTGTGAAGTTCATTGATAAGTCCTTTGGCAAGGTCGTATGCATTCGATGAATCGTTAACGTTTGGCAGGGAGAGTTCAAGCTTATCAAAACTGTTTTCAATATGGACTCTTTCGGAATTGCCCGCCGGCAATTCCGGCATTGTTATTTGCGGGACGTTAAATGGAGTGGAGAATGACGGAATGTTCTTTTCTAGGTATGACACTATGTCCTCATTTCCTGTAATTTATTTTAAGAAGGCGGCAATCTCGTCAGGCTTGTTTACCATGTAATCGACTAACAGGTCTGCATGTTCTTCATCAAGTTCCAGGCCCCATTCATTCGTTCCGCCGTATAGTTCCCCCATTACTTTTTTCTTAATCTGTTTTTTCATTTCGTCCAGATTGCTTTCAGACGTTTTGATCTTTGCAGTGTTGGTTTCTATTTCGCTTAGAATAAGCTCGTCGGGGGCATCGTGTTTGTGTACGTCGAGAAGGGAACGGGTTCTTTTGTATTGGTCTTTCGTCCCGTATGCGAATTAATTGTTCATACTCGTTTTTAAACTCTTTGTCCCTCTGCCGGGTTAACGCAATCTTGGCTTTGTAATCATTTCTTGACATTCCGACGCCGGAAGCTTCTTTTGTCTTTATGTCGGAGTCAATGTCGCTTTCTTCCCTATTCAGGACATTTAACCTGTTGTCAGATTCAGTTTTTATATTATCGGCCGAATGGATCAGGGCATTTCTGATATCATTTTCTGATGACTCGTTGTAAAGCGCTTTTGCGGACTCGTTTACCTCGTATGCGGTCAACGCTTCATTGTATGCATAACAGTTCACATATAGATTCTGGTCATTTATCTGTTCCATTACGTCATCCGGTATTTTTTTATTTTGGCTGATATATGACGTTATGGCCTTGAACACGCCGCCTTCGGACTTTCTGACTTTTTTGTCTGTGGAGGTAATCCGATTTTTGGAATTGTCTATTTGCGACTAGTACTGTACGCCGGCCTGCGTATATTTCCTCATATTTCTCGGCATTTCTTTTTTGGCGCCCATTAATGTCTCTATGCTTAGAGCGCCGTTTTGTATTTTCTGTATGGTATCCTTATCAAGTTTTATCTTCTTTAGCTTCTTATTGTATTTTTCTATAAGTTTATCTTGGACCTTTATCTGTTTTTCAGTGGTTTTGAACGGTGTAATAAGGAAGACTACAAATATAAACAGTGCTTATCAGTTTTCTACTGTAAATGAAGCAATAAAGGGAAAGAATAACAGACATATTTCTATATCAGCTGGAGAAAAAACATAAGGACAAGGTTAAATGGAAAATCGTACATAAAATGTTGAATAAGATGATATGATTTAGTCCGCACTGGTGGGAATATTCTGTCAGTGCTGATTGTATTAGGGAGTGAAAAGTGTTATATTATATACGTAAATTAAAAATATGTTTTGGGAATATATTTAGAAATGATATAAGGTGGTGTTTTTGTGACAGCTTTAAGACAGAGTGCAATAAGGGAATTAGAGAAATTACCGGAGGATAAAATAAGCTTTATTTTGCAAATCTTGCAAGGTGTAAATGGCTTATACAATGATAATCAGTCGGAAAGGAAAGAAGCATTTGCAAGATTGGAGCAGTTACGCAAGAAAGGGACTGTTACTGATTATGATGCGGAATTAGCTTCTTATAGGGAAGAAAAGTATGGTAAATAGGATTCTGATTGATACGAATGTATTACTTGATTATGTCCTCACAAGGGAACCATTCTATGAAGATGCAAAAAATATTGTTGCAGTGTGTGCAGATGGCAAGATAAAGGGATGTATTGCGGCTCATTCTATTTCAAATATGTTCTTTATATTAAGGAAAGATTACAATGCAGAAGAACGTAGAGAGATATTAGTTAACTTGTGTTCAATATTTGATGTTGAGGGAATTGACAAAGCTAAGTTAATAGCAGGACTTCAAAATGAGAACTTTTTGGATTTTGAGGATTGCCTACAGATGGAATGTGCAAAGGCATATGGAGCAGAATATATTGTAACAAGGAATGTAGGAGATTATAAATCATCAGAAATAAAGGCTATTATGCCAAAAGACTATTTACGATTGTGAAAACATATTTTATATGGAAAATTTGAGAAGCGCCAACGGATTGAACTGATTATCTGAAGGTGCTTTCTTTGTGTTCTGCCGCATATAATGTATTTCAGTTAATGAGTTTTACAGATACGTACTGTGCTTAGTCATTCTGATGGATTCTTGTTTTAATTTGCTGATCCGCATGTCTAAATACTTCTCAAGCATATTCATGAGCCGACAAAGCATAATCTTTTAGGAATTCTTTAAGCTTGAAGTCAAGGCTGTCGTACACCGAATCCATGCTCTGCATGGCGCTGCCGGCCGAACCAGCCATTAAGGTCATTGAGTTTCTTGCCGTTTCAAAGTTTGCTATGATGGAAGACAGTACTGCACCGCTTTCCCCGGCTGCGAGTGAGCTTATGAGTTGTTCGCGGTTTGTGGTATCCATATCGTTCCATACGGATGCAATGTCGGAAAGTATCTGGTATGTCGACCTGAGGGTGTCGTTGTCCGCATCGGTAAAGGGGCTTATTCCGCCCGGTGAGGAGCGGGTTTCCGTAAGTTTGCTGATGATGGAACTTTTATCCTGTATGTTTTCCGCCAATGCGTTCAGTGTGTCACCAATAGGTCCGGTGTCTGGCGTTGCCTGTGAAGCGGCCGCACTCAGCGCGATTGTTTCCTCAAGTGTGTTGTCCGAATCAAGCCTGAAAGACTGCAGTGCGGCTAATAGGCTTTCGGCTGCAGCGTCCATGTCAAGCCCGGGGGATATTGATTCAAGAATTACCGCGTTTTTTGCAAGTGCGGACGCCTCCTTTATGCTGTAGCCGAGCCTGGCCCATTCGTTTGTCTGTGACATTATTTCCTGTGTTGACGTTCCGAGCTGTTTTGCAGTTTCCGCAGAACTGTAGTAGAAGTCCTTCAGTTCTTTTGTTGTTGCGTTTGTGGAGAGTTTGAGGTCCGTCATCTCGGCATCCAGTTCCCTCACAGTCTGCAGGTGGGGCTCTATGGATGACAGGAGTTCTCCGAGTGCGCCGTACAGCGCGTTAAAGTCAAAATCTGCCATATTGTGTTTCCTCCTTTGGTTTGTAATAGTATTTGTTACGGTTTGTTTTAGAAATGTTATTTTGTCTGCATTGTTTCAGTGGCATTGCAGCAACTGTAATTCTAATTTTTAAATAAATGAATGCAATAAAAATCAGGGGCCTGAATAAGGCCCCCTTAGTTTGGTTAATTGATATTAAGTTTCCTGCAAAGCGTCTTGTTAATCTTTCCATTTGCTTTCAGATTGTTCTCGTCCTGGTATTTTTTTATAGCCTTCCTTGTTTTCTTGTCGCATATTCCGTCGGCTTTACCGCATTTATATCCCAGTTTATTTAGTTTTTTTTGAATTTTCCTGATTTTTGACGCGTTGTTATTGGCAGATGTATTTGGTTTTTTTGTATCTTTTTGATTGTAAGTTCCGGAACTTGACGCGTATGGGCATATTCCGTTCTGGTGCAGATGGGCAGGATTACCTCCGCAGTAGTAGTGGTTATAATCATGCTCGTCTAAATTATTGTTATGGTGTCCTCCGCCGTGGTGCCCCTCTCCCGGATGGGCGTATGACGTCGGCGCTGACAATAGAAGGCCTGCACACAATAGCATAATTAAAAGTTTCTTAATAATTTTCATGATTGGATACCTCCTTGTTTGATAGTATGGATATTATATCACTGTGTTTTGAATAAATCAAATATGACAATAACTTATTTTTGGCAAATTGGAAAGTGATGTATAGTTGAAGTGTTGTATAGCAAACGTAATTTATAGATATGATGTTAATCATGATTTAATATATTTTACTATAACTGTAATAGAAAATGAAGGATATGCTAAACCGTTAAAATCGATATATAACTGTGTATTGCTCTCATTTCCATATATTCTTGGACTGATTGGGTAACACCGCATAGAATTTGTAAACTCTGGGACTCCATCTTTTTTTGTTTTTATTATTCCGGAAATATCAATTATACTTGTGGCGGATATGTCTGATATATCTAATGAATAAGTATTTGAATATGGTATATGGTTGATTTTATATACCTTTTGGTACATTTTTTCTCCGCAAAAGGTTCCTATTTCTTTTTCGTTGGCAGTAGGAGAAGTATCAAGTGGGGCTTTTATTTCAATGTTACCGGAACTAGTTCTTCTAACTTTTGCTCCGCCAGCTCCATCAAACCCTACGGATTTACCCGATGTACCTGTTATGGTTAGCCATGTTGTTGGATCATTTACATTTGGGACTTCTAATCCACCAATTGTTTGTCCGATAATATTAAAACTATAACTGCTATTATAATACTGATATTGCACAATGAAAATATTATTGGCATTAATCATACCCGCCTTAATATTTGTGTTGTTATATTTTATAGGAACTGCACCCAGATTATTGATATTTATAGTTGCATTAGCACTACAGTGTGTATGAAATTTAATTATATATTTTCTGTTTAAAATGTATTCGTTACACCAATCACACGTAATAGTATAAGCTGAGGAAGTTCCTTTGGTTGACAATAGCATGAATTCAGTTTCTAAAGCCGTCAGGGCGTCAGAGTGTTTGTTGAACATGCCCGCATTAACGGCGCACCTTGCGAGGTCCTCGTTGTCTTTCAGGTATTGTTCTGCCTGTGAATAATTTTCGGAGTCTATATAACCTTTATATATTTTTGATTTTTCAAAAGTACCCTCCTGTACGGATAAGTCTGAAACTCTCTCAAAGGTATCTACTCTGTCTGGAAAACTTGACAATTTTGTTGTATCGCTCATAATGTATACTTCCTTTCTGATTCGTTTTGTTATTTATTTTGTTATTCAATTTGTTGTTTCATTTGTTATTCTGTTATTCTTTAATATGGTTTGTAGGTTACATGGTCTGCATTTGTCTGCAATGAAAAATGTATATACTAATTTTCTGTATCTAGCGTCGCATAAAAATCCATCAGGCTGACGGACATGGTTCCGGAGAGCAGGTCTCCGCTTATGGATTTGGTTATGTACTTTTTTGCCGTATCGGCATTGTGGGGCTTGTATTCAATTATTTGATTAACGTCAAGCCAGGGGACTATCAGCATATCAAGGTTTAGCGTAGCGCTCCTGCGGCACAGCTGGTTTAACTTCGCCTTGGCGTAATCGGCTGTGAGGGAATCGGATTCCAGGTTAGCGTAATTGTTTCCGCTGAACTTTTTTCTGATTTCGCCTATTTTTTCAATGCAATATCTGCTATTCTCATCCTTGACAAATACAATATTATCCGTGTTGTAATTTTTGGCATAGGTATCTTTTTTGTTAATTGCGCTGCCGTCGGTCATAATTGCAACGGCATGTACCTGATAGCTGCTAAGATAATAGAAACCTCCGCGCCCGCCGTCAAGGCTCGTCGAGTATTCAAAAATGTATGTTTTGTCTTCTTGGAGCAGCTTCGGCTTTATAGGTTTTCCGGTTAGCTTGTCGAATATTTTCCTGCTGCCAAGATTATTGATATTTATACAGGTGTTTTGACTGGTATTGATTGCATTCACCGTAAGCGCAAGCTTGATATCCTCGCTATAGCCCGACTCGTTATAATCACGCAGGGTGACGGAATAGATTCCGTCAGAACCGGTTACCGTATACTTTTCGGAAACGGCGTTCCTGTATTCTTTGGTAATATTAACGGTTTTTCCCCATACCTCGACGACATTTTTAATGTCATATATGTTGACGTCCATGTTTTCACTTATTACAAGGTCGGACATGGTATCTTCGTCTAAAATGACCATGTCGTCGTCAGTGTGAGATATTTCCTGAAATATGAATGTGCCGTCGGTATCAAAGAAGAATTCGTGTATACCATACAAATCCCTTATGGCCGTGAGCTTGTCAATCAGTCCGCTGTCTGCTGAAAAATCAAGGTCATACGGAAGTTCATCCCATTCGTATTCTTTGGTTCCGTTTCTGTTGTTCATGCCTATTTCATCAATTCTGCATTTTGTAAAGTTGATTTTGGGTTTTTGGTTACCGTTACATTCAAAGTAATTGTGCGCACTGAAGTCTTCGAGCATGTTTTTTACAATATTCTTTAATATAAGGTCTTTGTGTTCAAGCCTTTTGCCGGTTTGGGGGTTAACCGCACAGATGGTTGACGTCTCGGCGCCGTAGTCGGTTCCGTAGTGTCCGCTGTCCATAAGACTGCATAAGTCAAGCAGTGTAAACGAGACTTCGTTGGCTGAAATGTCGTACCTGAAGGATTCCTTGTCAAACGAATAGACTCCCATGCAGTAATATTTTATCTCTTTTGTCGTAAAGGAGTAGCAGCCTATATATATTTTCAGGTAGTGGTTGAAAAATATGTCTTCGGTCAATCTGCCGTTATTATTTGAAAGGCACATTGAGATGTTGCATGTCCTTCTTATGTCTGAGTCGGAGTTGATGGAATAATTGCCTGACGTGATAACTCCCTCGAGCATATTGACGGTTTTATAGTTGGTATCGACAATCTCGGCTTTACAGTACATTGTTTTGCTGCCGGCTTTTAATTCCGCAATATCGTTTTCAGTTATATTCATATCTATCACCGCCTCGTATTAATCCGAATCCTTTTAATTGTTTGGCGTCCTCGGCGTCGCCCACCTGCACCCATGAAAATGAAATTTTCGGCGCCAGGATATGCTCGCCAAAGTCCTCCGATATATCATTTTCCAAAGAAATAATACCGATGAAACCGTCGTAGTTTTTTAAGACGAGGACATTGCTTTCCGAAAGAAAATCAACGACTTCTTTCCGGTATGGATAGCCGTTGTCGGTATCGGCTGTATCGTCATCGTTCATCTTAAGGAATCTGGCCGTTATGTTTCCTGACGAATAGTTGAGGTGTCCGTTCTTTACTGTTACAGGGTAACGCGAGTTGATTGGCATGACGGTTGTGGAGCTTGTTTTTCTTCCGTAATTACTCTGTATGTCAAAGGTGGTGCCGTACTGCTTTTGGCCGTCGGTAAGATGTATGCCGTCAAATGAGGAGGTGACGGTTCTTACATTGTTATGATACGACTCAATTCCGTTTGCCACGGGAACTATATTGTACTGGTATTCGCAGTTGTTTTTGCATAGGTAATCGATAAACGTGAAGCTAAAGTCGGCTTCGTTTTCAATGGGCTGTATATATATTGTTGTCCATTTGCCGTTATCGCCATGAGAATTGTTTATACGCTTTTTGATTGCCAATCCATCGATTGCCTGAAGGTCAATCTGAGATTTGTTAGAGCTGCAGGTGTTTTCAAATGCGCTTTTCATGACGGTGTCGGTATCCCAGTTTTTGGGCGCTCCGTTAGTATATTGTTCTAATGACGGATTTGTGGACACGTATAAAGCATCAAAAATACCGTTTGACAGCCTGATATTCGTTATCTTTGAATCAGCGGTAACTTTCTGGTACAAGAATGCGTCCTTGTCATGTAGGAAATTGTATAATCCGGTAAACTGCATATTATCGCCTCCAATCGTCTATTTTTAATTTAATATTGTTATTCTTGCGTGCCAGTTTGAGCGCGTACACGTATTCATTAAAAGAGTGTGCCGCAGTGTCTATGTGCGTAAGCGGCTGTCCGTTCTCGTTTTTGTCTATGATTACTATTTTGCCTTCTGTATATAGTTCAAAGTAGGGCTGGTACAGGCTGTAGGATGCTTCGGTAAATGTAACCGAGGTTATAGTAACCGACGTCGGATTTTCTGCTGACAAATCGTCGGCAATACTGAAAAATTTGAACCGGGCCAGTTTTTTTTCGGCGTTCAGTGTTTTTTCATATATACCCGAATCCTTTAACAAGTCATTCCATACCGTGTCGCTATCTGAATCAACAGATTCTCCGGCATACCGGCAGGCGTATCCAAACTTCCCCGAACCGTCCTTATATTTGACGGTGACTTTGGTAAAGTTGTGAACGCCGGAGATTTCATCCGGAAGGACAAACCATACGCCTCCGTATTGTTTGGTTACTGCCATGGACATTGTCCCGTCGTTATGGAAGGTGAATATGGAATTGCCGTCGGAGGCGATGTTGTCGGGTATAAGGGGAAGCCTGTAATTCTTTGCAGTTTTGAAGTTCACCCTGATATGCCCGTTGTTCATATTAATGACTGCATTATCCGGGGCTGTTGGACTATATTTTACATACATGGAGAAATCGGAATTAAGATTAAAACCATCGTAGTATTCAAGCGCATTTTCAGTTAAATCAACGGAAGACGGGTTATAAACAGGCGGCTTGTCCGTCCGGTATAATATGTTGTCAATGGAACTGTTTAAAATGACGCGGGCGTTATTCCGGTCATTCGTTACAGTCAGGACAGACGAGTCCTCGCAGCGTTCATATTTTACATTGACCGGAAGCGGTTCTGTTGATATCTCCATCCCGTTTATGGTTTTGCCGTAAGCGGTAACTATATATTTTTTCCCATTTTCAAGGTCATTTATCTCGGCTTTTTCATTAATATCATATAGTAAACCGCTTCTATATATTTCTACGTTGTTGTTATCATTTGCCTCTGTTACCGTCACATAATATTCGTTTAACTGCTCGGGTTCCTTATCCTGCCTGTTGGGGGTGTATATGACGCCGACATTCAGGGTTGTGCCTTTCAGCGTATACCCCATATTATCTTCATAAGATATGTCAAGTGTGAAATCCGGGATGGATGCGCACTTTATGTTGACAGGGTCCGATACATATGGTGTGCTGTTTTCATTTTTCCAGACGGCTATGTACAGACGGTAAGTGCATCCGTTTTTTATTGTGTTAACATCAGTAAGAGAGGGGATGACGAACCTGTTCAGCCTTTCATTAGGCGCGCTTATTTTTGAATATAGTATGTTCTGCGCGTCGGCGTCTTTTATTATGATTTCGTGCTGATAGATTTGTTCGTTGGTGATAAATGTGCCCGTTGTGCCTTGATTCTTGTCAAAGGCGGGCACATCGCATAGTATTGGTTTCATGGGCTTTCGTTTCCTTTCTTATAATAATTGCGCACACAACGGGGACTGTCGCAAAATAGTGAATTACCACAATATACAGTGCAGATATTTTGTATCTTTCAGCTGATATTGTGGAATCACTGTATTCTGCAACAGCCTCGTTTGTTTCGGCTGGAACGAAGCGGAGCGTAGATATTATTTGTTCCAGTCGTATTGCTTACTGTAGGTTGGAAGGTTTAGCAGCTGGTTTACAAAGCTTTCCGTTAAGTCCGAGGCGTTTGATTTGTCATTGATGTTTGGCAGTATGAATTCTATCTTGTCTATATTCATGGAGTTATTTCCCGGTGAGTTTGTAAAGTCCGGGAGTTCAGTAGCGGGGATGTTGAATGCCGGCGAAAAAGCCGAGGTCAGTATTCTGTCAAGAGAATCGTTTACTATCTTTTTGACCGTTTCTTTGTCTGAACTGTTAATCGGATTGCCGTAGTCGTCATACAGATTCACTTCCTTTTTCGTGTCTTCAAGGGTTTCAATCAAATTTTCAAGGACATTGACAAGTTCCTCGTACTGCGTATTGTCATATGCCTCCTGCGCCGATTGAACGGCGTCCGTATCAGCAGTGTATATCCACTGAGCGCCGTCCCATACTTTTTTCGTGAGATTGTTTTTTGCCCTGTTAAGTTCATATTGCGCCTTTTCAATGGCAAAGGTGCGGTCTTTGACGTCCTTTTCCTTTTTCAGTGCGTCAAGATAGTCATTAATAGAGCTTATGCGGTTGTCGAAGAGTTCGTCAACAAGGCGCTCATTTTCCTCTATTTTCTGAAATAATTCATCCTCTTTGGCATAGAATTTGTTCATATTCTCAAACAGTCCGGAAAATTGTTCCTCATTGAAGTCTTTAATTCCGAGGGATTCCATAAAATCGGGGAGCTGTTCGGGCGCAGATTTTACATGTTCTATAAATTGGTCGGCCTGTTCCTCGGTTAAATTGAACCCGAATGCATCGCTGTAATTGGACATGAGGTCTGTTTTTATATTGTCCAGAATATTTTTTTGGGCTTCCTGGTTGGCGTTGATGATACGGTCGTTGTTTGCAATCTGCTTGTATGTCTCATCCTCAGGAAGCTTGGAACCGTGCAGCTCGGCAAGTGATTTATAACGATTATAGACATTGCCGCCCCTTTCAAGAAGGGATATGAGAGATTCATAATTCTTCAAATCCATATTCCTGATTGCCTTGTTGTAATTAATCTGTTCCGTTACACATTCGGCAATTCCGGTGTCACAATTGTTTATATAGTCCATGATCTGTCTGTACACGGGGTCGGATTCGTCAAGATTAAGCGCGCTAAGATAAGTCTCAAGGGCTGCCTTTTCATTTTGCAGTTCAGCTTGCCGGTTCTTACTGTGCTTTATTTGTTCTTCGTAATCAGCCTTTGACTGTCCCAGTCCCAAAGCTTCCTTTTTACTGATGCGTGCGTCCGTGGCGCTCTTATTCCTGTCGATTGCATCAAGCCTGTTACTGTGCTCGTTCCTGATGTTTTCGGCTTTTTCAAGAACGGCCTGTTTTTCTTTTGTCTTTAGTTCCTCGTCAAGACGGCTGGCCTCGTTGGCGTTGCCCTCTAAGTTGGCAATGGCTTTATTTTCAGCATGTATCTGTCTTGTTTTTTCAAGCTCCCTGTCCACTAGTTCATTTTTTTCCGTAGCTGTCACAGCATTTTCTTTCTGGGAAGAAAGTAAATCAAGCGAAGATTCATATTCATCGATGTTGTTTTGATGTTGTTCGATTTTTGCCTCGCGCTCTGATTTAGCATTCTGTTCAGCTGCAAGGGCAAAATCATACTGGGCAGTTTCATTTGCCTCAAGGTCATAATTGTATCGATATAATTTTTTTAGTAATTTGTTGTTTCCGCTTTCCCTAACTTTTTCAAGCAGAGAATCCGTAATCGGTTTTTTGGAATGAATCAGTGACTGTATTTTTTTACGCTCAGATTCTTTTAGGCTTTTATCTTTTTTTACCGCTTTTTTCGCTGACTTGGCGTCTCTGTTAAGATTTTTCTGTGTTTTCTCAGCGGCATGTTGGTTTTCATCTGTGTTTTCATGCATATTATTAATTTCAGAATCGATAAGCTTATTTTTGTCGGAAGCGTTGTTTTTATTATCAATTCTTGCACGGATTAGATTTGACGACTTATCCAGCTTTTCTAATGCTTTGTCACGTTTTTCAATCGGTATGTTGGCAAGGGATTTCGACAGCTCCCGGAGCGTTGACACAAGTTCCAGCATACTGTCGTTACATTGGTTTACCTTGTCGTTTAACGATTTGAATTGTTCAATGTTTTTCTGTACGCTCTCGTCGGCAGTAATGTTCTGAATGTCTTTTTTTCCGCCAATCTTTCCATTTTTAATTAGTTTTTTGAGATTTTTAGGGAGGTCTATACGGTCCATGTGTTTTGAGTAACTTGCAGCAGCCTTTTTATTAGCGTTTAATTCTTTTGTAATGTTTCTAATTGCATTAAGGGTTTGCAGTTTGATCCCGTTGATGCTGAACATACGGCTGATGGCTTTCTGTGCGGCGTCTGCAAGCCTTGAGATGCGGCTTAGCTTTGTTTCAATCCAGTCGAACTGCTGTGTGGTTTTGTCTGTAGAGCCGGAAGAGCCGGAAGAATCGGGAGAACCGGAAGAACTGGGAGTCTTTGGAGTATTGACATTGGTTTTGTTTTTTCCTTTTTTCTTAAGAAGTTTGTTAAGTGACTTCTTTGTTTGCTCCATATCGTATTGTGCGTTAGAGACAATGATACCTGCATTCGGGTCATATTTACCATCTCCGGTTGTGTATTTTTCAACTATTTTTTTATTTTTTTCGAGAGATGTTAAAAGATGGATTGCTTTGCCTGAGACACCGCATTGTTCGGCAAGTAATTTTAAATTTTGAATGCTGTCTGAAGTATCAAGTGCGTTATTATTTGCAATTTGTTGTTGTATCATGAAATAGGCAAGCGACTTGCCCGATTCATCAAGGGATGTTATATATTGACCTAATTCAGT
>JAAVXK010000024.1 GCA_022790615.1 Lachnospiraceae bacterium | reverse complement strand
TTTAAGGATTATTTAATAATTTCCATGCTATAATAATCCCACAACGAAGAAAGGAGGCTTACAATGTATCTGAACATACTGAAAAAAGACTTAAAACGCAAGAAAACCATGAATGTCATCCTGCTGATTTTTGTAATTCTGGCGACAACATTTATAGCCGGCAGCGCTAATAATCTGCTGACCGTAAGCAGCGCCGTGGACAGTTTTCTTGAAAAGGCAGACGCTCCTGACCACTGGTTTGCAGCGACAAGCGACGCCGAAATTACGAGCTTTGAGAAGCTTGCAGAGGAAAACGGCTATAATTACCATATATCGAGGCTTATCCAGCTGGCTCACGAAAATATCCTCGTGGACGGAAAAAAAATGGAGTATTCCAACACGGTGACCATATCGTCGCTTGGCGGAACAAAAATATTTGACAAAAATAATGAGGAAATAACAAAAGTAAACGACGGCGAGATATACATTCCGTTTGTTATTTACCAATCAAAAGAAAACAATTATAACGAGGGCGGAAAAATTCGAATAAAACAAGGGGAAACCGAAAAAGAATTTACAATAAAGGGATACACGAAGGACGTGCTTTTCGGTTCGGCAATGGTGGGAATGACAAGACTTCTTGTGAGCGATAACGACGCCGCACTGTTTGATAACGAAAATGCGACGACAGTAAACTCGACGGAAGTATACACAAAAGACGCGGATTTCAAAGACAAATTCAATTCCCTCGGTTCGAACGTGGTTTTTTCGGCGGACTATTCCATGATAAAAATGATGTATATTATGGATATGCTTATAGCGGCAGTCCTGCTTATCGTAAGCGTATGCCTCATACTGATTTCAATGGTCATCCTGCGGTTCATAATCAATTTTACCATAACCGAGGAATTCCGCGAGATAGGCGTCATGAAAGCCATAGGTATCAAAAACAGCGCCGTCAGAGGACTTTATATCGTAAAATATCTTGCCATTGCCATGACAGGTACGGCGGCGGGGCTTGTAATAAGCATACCGTTTTGCAGGATAATGATAAGCGGAGTTTCGCAAAAGATAATAATTACGGGTGCGGATAATTACTTAATAAATATATGCGCGTCCATACCGGCAGGCGCGGCGGTCGTGTTGTTTAGCTGGCTGTGCACCAGGAAAATACGCCGGTTCTCCCCGATAGACGCCATACGAAGCGGCGAGACAGGCGAGCGTTTTAAAAGAAAAAGCATTCTCCGCCTCGGCGGAACGCACATACCGGCAATGCCCTTTATGGCCCTTAATGATATCTTCAGCGGAATCAAAAGCTACGTTTCCATGATACTCATTTTTATACTCGGCACGCTGCTTATCATCATTCCGCTTAACACGGTAAATACCCTGCGCTCCGACAATCTGACAACGCTGTTCAACATGACAAAAAGCGACCATGTCGTCTCAACGGAGCTGCTATTTAATCCTGATGCGGACAATAAGGCACACGTGGAGCGACAGCATTTAAAAATACGGGATATGTTTGCAGAAAACGGTATAGACGTTGAGGTTTTCCAGGAGATAATATTCCGCAGCAATATTAAAAAGGGTGAAAAGCTTACGAATTCGCTTGCATTTATCGGTGTGGGCGGCGTAAAAACCGACGATTACGTATATCTTGACGGCACAGCCCCGCAAAACACCCACGAGGTGGCGCTCACATACATAACAGCGGACCAAATTGGCGCAAAGATAGGCAACGACGTTGAAATAAAAATGGGTGAAACGGCGAAAACCTACACAGTCACTGCCATTACCCAGAGTATGAATAACATGGGCGAAGGCGTGCGCTTTCATCACGACGAGCAGCTTGATTTTAGCTATATCGCCGGGAGCTTTGGCATACAGGTAAACTACAGGGACAACCCGGACAGGGCAGCCCTTGCCGAACGGAAAGCGATGCTTGAAAAGCTGTATCCGGATGCAAAAATATACACCACCGGCGAATATATCAGCTATATGATCGGCGATGTTGCCGGACAGCTTGACAGCATGAAAATGCTGATAACGTGTATAATCATCGGGATAAATATGCTCGTTGCCGTGCTTATGGTGAAAAGCTTCATCACAAGGGAGAAAAATGAGATTGCGCTGTTAAAGGCGCTCGGATTCAAGAACCGCTTTCTTTCCATGTGGCAGACTATGCGTATCGGAATCGTCCTTCTGGTATCGGTAATTGCGGGCGCGCTTTTATCCTCCCCGCTCTCACCGCTTATCATAACGCCAATATTCAGAATGATGGGCGCATACAGCATTGAATATGATATACGTCCTTTGGAAGTTTACGTCGTATTCCCGCTTATTGTCCTGTCACTGACCTCGCTGGCGGCTTTCCTTTCAGCACAGGGGGTTAGAAAAATATCTTCCTCGGAAATTTCGGGTAATGAATAAATCAGGGTATTGAGCAGATTGAAACAATGCGTATATTAAGATAATATGCTGATTGAAACAATGAACATATTGGGTAATGAGTAAAGGAGAATTCGTATGACAACTATATTAGAAGTAAAAGACCTTTGCAAAACATATATCGTAAACAAACGGCAGAACAACGTCTTGAAAAACGTTAATTTATCTGTCAGCGCGGGCGAGATGGTCGCCGTTATGGGCCCCTCGGGCTCCGGCAAATCCACCCTGCTATACGCCGTCTCCGGTATGGACAGCATTACCGCGGGCAATGTCAGCTTCTGCGGAAAAAATATTGACGGGATGAACGAAAAAGAGCTTGCAGACCTTCGTCTTGACGAAATGGGGTTTATTTTCCAACAGATGTATATGCTGAAAAATCTTACGGTACTTGATAACATCTTACTTCCCGCAGCACAGTCAAAAAAGAACGGCGAGTCCCGCAGAGAAACTTTGCTGCGCGGCCGAGAGCTTATGCGCAGGCTTGACATTACCAATATTGCCGACAACGATATCAACGAAGTTTCGGGCGGTCAGCTCCAACGCGCCTGCATCTGCCGCAGCATGATAAACAATCCAAAAATGATATTTGCCGACGAGCCGACCGGCGCGCTGAACCGCGCCTCCTCAGACGAGGTTATGAATGAGCTTACAAAACTCAACAATGACGGCACGACCATTATGCTTGTCACCCACGACATCAAGGTCGCCGCAAAATGCTCGAAGGTTCTGTACTTAGTTGACGGAAACATAAAGGATGAGTATAATTTGGGCAGATACGAAAACGCCTCGCAGATAAGGGAACGCGAACGGGCGTTGAATAACAGACTGATGGAACTCGGGTGGTAATATGGATATTCTTATTGTTGAGGACAACAGAGAGCTTGCAGACCTGCTATGTGACTTCCTGCGCGCGGACAATTACACGGTATCGGTCGCCGAAACAGGGGAAAAAGCCCTGTCGCTGTACGAAAGGTACGGCGCAAGGCTTATTGTTCTGGATATCATGCTCCCCGGCATCGACGGCTTTGCCGTATGCAAAAAAATACGTGAGGAAAGCAACACGCCCATACTAATCGTGAGCGCAAAAACCGACAAAGAAAATAAACTGAACGGCCTTACCACAGGCGCGGACGATTACATCGAAAAGCCTTATGACATTGATATCATGCTTGCAAAAATCGACGGTATATTCAGGCGAAGATACGCGCTTGACGAAATTATCGACGAAGATATACGCATAAACAAAGTAAGCCGCGCCGTTTTCAAAAACGGCGCGCAGCTTGAAATGACTGCAAAGGAATTTGATCTGCTCCTGCTTCTGCTTGAAAACAGGGGAAGGACACTAAGCAAGGAATATATCTTCAGGCAGGTCTGGGGCAGCGACAGCTTCTCGGAACAGCAGACGCTTACGGTACACATAAAATGGCTCCGCCAAAAAATTGAGGACGACCCGAAACATCCGCGAAGAATTCTTACAGTATGGGGAGTGGGCTACCGATATGAAAGCATTTAACAAAATATTCGCGGCGGTTATAACGGCATTGGCCGTTCTGACGGCCGCTTCCAACATTTATCTGACAGGCGGCGAAACCGAAAGCGGCAGGCCGTACCGTGTGGAAATAAACCGGCTTGCCCTGAGCATTGAAAAGGATGGATTAGAGAACACAGACGTTTCAGAGTGCGAATACGTAACGAAAATTGAAAAATACGGCGATAATTCAAGGGATTTGTCCGATAATTATTCAGGGAATACCACCCGTGATGATTCAATCAGCGATTATTTTGCGGATTCTGACAGCAAGGATTTTACGAATCCCCGAAATGATAATCATAAGGGTTACAGTGGCAATTCTGATGATTCTGTCAGCGATTATTTTGGGGATTCCGACAGCGAATATGCCATCCGCATAATAAACGGCGCGCTGTACCGGTTCGATTACAAAGAGGCGGGCGGCGCAGACAGGACAAGGCTCATAATAACCGTAAATGTAATTCTCGGTATCATGTCGCTTTTGATTATCTCTGTCATGATATATATAAAATGTAATATTCTTGCGCCCTTTGAAAAGCTTACCGGCATACCGTACGAACTCTCAAAAGGCAACCTTACCGCCCCCCTAAAGGAAACAAAAAACCGTTTTTTCGGAAAATTTATCTGGGGCGTGGATATGCTCCGCGACAATATGGAACAGCAAAAGAAACGTGAACTTGCATTGCAGCGGGAGCGAAAAATCCTCCTACTCTCTCTCTCCCACGATATAAAAACGCCGCTCTCGGCAATTAAACTGTACGCAAAGGCTCTGTCAAAGGGCCTTTATGAAAACAGTGAAAAACAGATTAACATTGCGGAGAACATTGACGCAAAGGCCGACGAGATTGAAAGCTTTGTCTCGCAGATTGTAACCGCTTCAAGGGAGGATTTTCTGAGCCTTGACGTGAATATGGATGAGTTTTATCTCTCGGAGCTCGTGACAAACATAAAAACATATTATGCAGAAAAGCTGTCGCTTATCGGTACAAAATTTTCAGTATCCGACTGCTCCGACTGTCTGCTTCACGGCGACCCTGACCGAAGTGTCGAGGTCATGCAAAACATTATGGAAAACGCAGTAAAATACGGCGACGGAGGAGAAATTACGATTAATTTTTCCGAGGAGGAGGACTGTATTCTCATAACTATAAGCAATAGCGGCTGTACCCTCACGGACACAGACCTTACGCACATTTTCGACAGCTTTTTCAGAGGCGCGAACGCCGCAAACGTAACGGGCAGCGGCTTAGGACTTTACATCTGCCGGCAGCTTATGCACAAAATGAACGGAGAAATCTTTGCAAAGACAGAGGGCGGGTATATGCGCGTTTCCGCGGTATTTACAAAAGTGTAGGGGCAATCGCCTGAAAATAATAGTTTATGCAGCCCGCCTGGAGCCGGTAAATACATTATTAAGCGATTGCCCTAATCGAGAAAAGTTATACGCCGAAATGAATCATATATTTATTTTCTTTTATTGCCGCCCGAATCTTTAATGAAAGGCTGTACAGATTGCAATCTTCCCTGATCTTATAACATATTAATTAAATAATAACATTCATTTTGTCCAAGTATTTGTTTTACAAAATTCCTTGCTGTTGAAATAATCAAATTATAATGTTATACTTTAAACACTGATTCAAACTTCTTTTAATAAAAAACGTGAAACTTGAAAAGTAATTTTGTAATTATATAATTTTCAAACTTCATAACAGGACGATTTGCAATGAAAAAAATAAAAGACAACTTATTTTCACAACTGTTTGATAAAAAAGATCATCCGCAGGAACACACACTGCCGGACACGATCAAAGATGAACTCATAAATGAGTTTTCCTCCGGCACTGAGTATACGCTGCAGTTTTTAAAGTGGCTCGTTCTCGCCTCTCTGGCAGGCGTCGTATGCGGTCTGCTCGGAACTTTTTTCTATATTTCCATCGAGGAGGTAACATTAATCAGACTTTCCCACCCGTACATAACGCTGTTTCTTCCGCTGTCCGGACTTATTATTGTGTTCATATATAAAAAACTTGGCGTATCCCACGACAGGGGTACGAATCTTGTTCTTGATTCTATCCATTCCCATGAGCAGATACCGGACGTTATGGCGCCGCTCATATATATGGGCACGGTCCTTACACATCTGTTCGGAGGTTCGTCCGGCCGCGAGGGCGCGGCGCTTCAGATGGGCGGATGCATCGGAGTATTTCTGGGAAAAAAATTGAAAATGGACGAGAAAGATATCAATATTCTCACAATGTGCGGAATGAGCGCCGTCTTCACCGCAATGTTCGGCACTCCCATAACAGCGACGGTGTTCAGCATGGAAGTCATAAGCGTGGGCATGTTTCAATACAGCGCATTTGTTCCTTGCATCATAGCCTCGACCATATCGTTTGGAATATCCGGTTTTTTTGGTGTCGGCAGGGAAACCTTTACAATTATAAAAATGCCTGAACTGTCTGTTGTCAACGGCTGTAGAGTTATAGTGCTGTCAATCGCCTGCGGACTTATCGCAATTCTTTTCTGCAAATGTATTCATGCAGCCCACAAAATATACTCGAGATTATTCGACAACAAATACCTGCGGATATTTATCGGCGGTACAATTGTAAGCGCATTTATATTTATCGAAGGTTCACAGTACTACTCGGGTTCGGGTTTTAACATCGTCCGCGATGCATTCAACGGACACACCGGCATAGAGACATTTATCGTCAAATTACTGCTTACGGCGCTTACGCTCGGAGCAGGATTTAAGGGCGGCGAAATTGTCCCCGCCCTATGTATTGGAGCCTCGTTCGGCAGCACAATAGCGCCGTTTTTGGGTCTTGAGCCTGCTTTCGGAGCGGGAATCGGTTTGGTCTGCCTGTTCTGCGGGGTCGTCAACTGCCCCATAGCCGCCATTCTTCTCGCCATGGAGCTGTTCGGACAACACCACCTTATACCGTTCGCCATCGCAAGCGGGGTAAGCTACGTCTTTTCAGGCTGCTTTGGTCTGTACGACAGCCAGAAAATATTGTATTCGAAGCTGCATGCGCAGTACATTAACACACATTCCCATTAACTCCGGAAAACACTGTTTTACTTTTCATTTTCTCTTCGTCCTTATCTTAACATATTTTGACCACTTGCCGGATAACCACTTTGTTCCTGCCGCCGTTGAATATTTCTTCTTTGTGCGGCTCCTGATATAATAGGTCTTATTAGACTTCAGTTTCTTAATTGCTTGAATCATCTTATAACCGTCTTTCTTTCCTTTTTTGTAATGCTTTTCCACGGTTACGGCTTTCTTGAATTTTTTGTTCGTCGAATACTGCATGGAGGACGCACCAAGGGTTGAATATGGGGTTTTGCAAGTAATTTTTGTTTTGCCGGCCTTGAATCGTTTCTTGTCCGGCTTACGGTTTCTCGACGGCAAAATAATTCTTTTGGTAAGCGCCTTGCCCTTATTGCCGTTTTTATCCGTCGCCTGCACCTTAATGTCCAGCGCCGAATATTTTTCAATGTACTTTCTGCTTATCAAAAAAGAGGTATCCTTATAATGTTCATCGGACCAAAGTACTGTTCCTTTCTTATTGTGTGTTGTCGTTGTCGAAATACTGCAGGAGAATT
This sequence comes from Lachnospiraceae bacterium, assembly GCA_022790615.1. GTDB lineage: Bacteria > Bacillota > Clostridia > Lachnospirales > Lachnospiraceae > V9D3004. The sequence continues at coordinate 16,513 of JAAVXK010000024.1, read as the reverse complement.
CGACATTGTTAACGCCTTCTTTCCAACTCACCGTAATCTCATCATCTACTATGTCCGCAATCTCAAGTTTTGATATGTCGGTTATTTTATATGGCGCCTTTTTTATATATTTTGTCTGTACATAAGCTTTCTGTCCACTAAAATATACCGTCGTCCAGTCCGCGTCCGACTCCGCCGGAAACATTGCTATCTCCACGCCCGCGGAAAGAATACCGACACGCTCGGAGTTCGTGTCTTTCGCCCGGTAAGCATACACGGATTCATTTTTATTCGCATTAATGATCTCCCCCGGTACAGAATCCCCCGGCGCTGCCGTACCCTTTCTCGTAAAATTCAGATACCGGCTGTCCACGTAATATACGCCCGGCACTTTGTAATCCAAATAATGCACCGTATTATTCTGCACCTTATCGCTTCCGTTGAACGATACCTTGTAGTACGTATGCTTACTTCCCGGAGCCTGCGACGGTACAAGCTCTGTGGAAACGACATTTACCTTCGTACCCCTCGGCAGCGCATATACCGGGGTATACATCTTCTCTTCCTCATTCGGGACCGGACGCAGATTTACCAGCTTTGTAACAACGCCGCTTCCCGCTTTCGGAATCTCCGCCTCCGACTGATACGGATGGTTCTCTTTCAGGCCAAAGTCTATCCATACTTTATTCCTCGGAATTCTGTAAAAGCCCGCCGGATGGGTCTCCATAAATGCATTAATCGCGGAATTTGTACATTCATACATGATGGCAGCCCCAAAACTTGACGCCTCAGACTTAAACCACGCCTGATACCCCCTGTCCCATACCGTTACCCATTCCTCGTCGGCGGCAACCACCTGAAACTTAGCTCCCTCCCACTCGATATACTGGGCGCCCTGCGGCATGTTCCAGAGTCTGTTCGTGTGAAAAAAGGCACCGTAGTTGGTAATTATATCTATAAGATATTCTCTGTTATCCTGCGGATACAGGTCAGGTTTATAACGGAGTCCCTGAATCTCGGTATCGGGTTCCACCGCATAAATCTCCTCCGCTACGCATTCGTGCGTCACCGGGTCGTGAAGCCATGAAGCGGCCGCCACATCGTCCTCTCCAACCAGATAGGCCGTGGCAATAATCTTTGGACGCGGATTCAGCGTAGAAATATCCCGTATGCTGTTTTCACATCGGTTTATATACGCTACTCTCTCGTCACCGGTCAGCAGCTCCGCCTGAACCGGTTTTGTTGTCGCGGAAGCCGCAACAAATGAAAAACATAATATTACCGCAGAAACTCTCTTTAATATTCTAAAATATCTATGCATTTTCTTTCTTCCCCCTTTAAAATTATGACTGTCTGATACGTCTGTCAAACCTGCCCGTGTACTGCGCCGTTCAGTTAATTTGATTCAATACGGGCAATACAACAGACCGGCTTTGTTATGTATTATTTGTGCTATTATAATACATTCCTAACGAACAGCTCTATTCTTTGCGCGAAATGCATACATATAGTGCGAATTGTCTGTAAAATCATATAATGGAACAGAACGGGGGGGTAATTAGCGATTTGCCGATTGACGATTGCAGACAAAGAGACGGGTATGATTACCCTGTCTTACGCCATACCCGTCTGTCCGACTTAACTTTTAGAGAAATAAAAAGGACCCGTCAAGGCCCTTTCAAAGTCGAATATAAGATTTATACTCTTTATATTATATTCCATAATTCCATACAACATATTTCCATGTGCCAAACTTCTATTCACCGAATTTCTTTACCGTTTCGGATTCCCCGTATACGACATAACCGTAAAATCCCTGCTTTTCAAGCTTATCAAGGAATTTTCCAAGCTTTTTCGGTCTTTCTATCATGGATACGTTATAGGATTTCCTCAATTTTTCAGCGAGGGCAAGGGCATCCGTGTACTCGTCCGCATTATAAAATACCGCAACCCTGCCCGACGTGTCCGAAAGCGTATAGCCCTGCTCGTTCAGTATTGAAAATATTCTCTCAAAACCGATGGAAAAGCCTACCGCCGGAATGTTCTCATTCGTGAACTTGCCTATCAGGTTGTCATACCTTCCGCCTCCGGCGACAGCGCCCCTGAATTTCGTGCTCTCTACCTCAAATATGGTTCCGGTGTAATAGCCCTGTCCGCGCACAAGCGATATGTCAAACTCAACCTCGTATTTTCCGTCCGCAATCCGGGCGGATTTTTCAATGATATTTTTTAACCTGTCTATATATTCCATGCTGTCCTCGTCCACAACAGCTTCTATATCTTCAAATGTTATACTATCCCTGCTTATCAGTTCGGCAAATTTACGTATCGCCGTGTCATCGAATCCTTTTTCCGTCAATTCAGCGCACACGCCGTCGCTGCCTATCTTATCGAGCTTATCAAATACTATACATACGCTGTCAAGCGCATCATTTTCAAATCCCATGCTTTTAAGGACGGCTTTTAATACCCTCCTGTCATTTACCCTTATTTTAAAGCTGCCTATATTGATTGCAAGAAGCGCCTTTGCCGTCGTATATATAAGTTCGATTTCACAATTCGCAGACTCCGAGCCGATTATATCTATGTCGCACTGAACAAATTCCCTAAGACGTCCTTTCTGCGGTCTCTCAGCCCTGTATACCCTGTCAATCTGAATCGTTTTAAACGGCAGAATCAGCTCTGACTTGTTATTCGCGTAATATCTTGACAGCGGGAGCGTAAGGTCATACCGAAGCCCCATATCCGAAAGGCTGTCGCAGTCTCCGCTCTCAAACGCTTTCGCAAGCTTGTCGCCGCGCTTTAATATTTTAAATATAAGATTAAGATTCTCTCCTCCCTCGCTCTTATCAAGGTTGTCTATATCTTCAATGGCAGGGGTGACGATATGCTCAAAGCCGCTGTTCGTATATATTTCCGTTATCTTTGACTGCAGATAGTCGCGGAGCCTGACCTCCTCCGGCTTATAATCGTTGGTTCCCTTTACTGTCGTTATTTTCATTGTAATACATCTCCTTGGAATTTGATGACACTCTCAAGCTTTTCACATCATTTCTGAGATTAGAGTAAATGATTGGCAAAGTTTGAATAACAAAGAATACGATAACACATTTATGAAGAATAATCAATGAAAGAATAAAAGAATTTTGAGCATGACGATATGACTGATGATACATTTACTGATAAAGCAACATCCGGAATATATAATGATTTTACAATTGATTTTTCAGTTATAGATATTGAATGACAGTGACGTATTCATGCTCCCCGTCCGATAGCCCTCCAAATCCATACTGACGTATAGGAATCCGAGAGCTTTTAATTTTGACACAACTTCTTCCCGCGTCTTTTTTTCTACCAGTTTTTCCAAATACTCAGGCAAAACCTCGATTCTTGCCATCCTGTCATGAATTCTTACTCTAGCCTGGGAAAATCCCCTGTCAAAAAGGAACTGTTCGGCCTGCTCCACCATCGCAAGCTTCTCCTTAGTAATTCGTTCGCCGTACGCAAACCGGGAAGACAGACAGGCAAAAGAAGGCTTCTTCCATAATGACAGCCCCATATTCTTTAGCATGGCCCTTATCTCTTTTTTATATATTCCCGCCTCCTTAAGCGGACTCTTGATGCCAAGCTCTTCCACTGCGGCCATTCCCGGGCGGTAATCGCCGTCATCATCCACGTTAGAACCCTCCGCAACATACATAATTCCATTCTCTTTGGCGATATGCATGATTTCCTTTAACAATTCTTTTTTACACAAATAACACCTGTCAGGCGGGTTTTCACAAAAACCGCGGACGGACAGCTCGTCAAAATCGCGGACAATATGACGGATTCCGTTTTCCCTGCAAAAGGCTTTGGCCTCCTCTAACTCTCTCTCCGGAAGCGAATAAGTATTTACCGTAACGGCAAGCACATTTTCTCCCAGAACCCTTTCTGCAGCTTTTAGCAAAAAGGCGGAATCAACGCCGCCGGAAAATGCAACCGCAACACTTCCGAATGACTGCAAATTTGTTTCGAGCATTTTCTTCTTTTCTTCAAGGTCACGTCCTGCCGCGTCCGAATTCGTCATATCTTCCCTCTCCCACTGTCCTATTAAAATATTATATAAAAGAATTATATTTGCGGGCTCGTCGTGCTGTGCGCAGCCGCATAACCGGAAAAAATGTTTAAAATATCGGCCATGCTCTTTCCCGTTTTCCCTGCAAGCTCTGCAGCTGACTCATATTCAGGGTATATCCGCACCGTTCCATCAGGAAAGGTACATTTCTTAATCTTCATTTCTCCTACAGACAATGCAATCGTTTCCGTTTTTCTGTCCAAAACGGTTCTCTCCATCATTATCTTACGGACGCCGATAGTCGTTGTCTCCCTGAATATAACACTTTCCAGCCTGCTTACGTTTTCCTCGGAACATAGCACGGTCAGCAGATAAGCCGGACGATTTTTTTTCATAAACACCGGCGCGTAATTGACTTCCAAAGCCCCGTTTTCAAATAAACGCTCCATCGCATGACCCAACATCTCGCCCGTGCAGTCGTCAATATTTGACTCAATCTTATATATTCGGTCTGTTGTTCCACAGTCTGTCGTTTTCTCACCATTTACTTCATCACCCTTTTTCTCCCGCGGTTGTTCCTGAATCAGCATTGCCCTCAGGATACTCGGACGCTCATACTGTCTCTTGCCGCCTCCCATACCAATTCTTTTTACGGTAAACTGCTCTGGGAGATTATCTTCGCTTCTTAATGCCGCCGCAATAGCCGCGCCTGTCGGAGTTACGAGTTCGCCCCAAACTTCTGTCAGCCGCAGAGGAATATTATTCGTCTGTACAATATTTGCCACGGCTGGAACCGGAATGGGAAGAATCCCATGCTGGCACCTGACGGTTCCCCGCCCCTCGCAGAGACATGGAATTATTACATCGGTAATATCCAGATTATCAAGACATACCGCCGCAGCTACGATATCAACAATAGAGTCAACCGCCCCTACCTCGTGAAAATGAACTTCATCCATACTTGTCCCGTGAGCCTTCGCCTCAGCACGGGCAAGAATATCAAATATGCGCAGAGATGTTTCCTTTGCCCTCACGCTCATATGAGTCTGTTCAATAATTCTTGTAATTTCCGGCAGTCCACGATGTTCGTGTGCATGTATAGGATGGTGTTCATGCCCATGACTTTGTTCATGACCGTGTCGAAGTCCATGCTCGTGACTGTGTTCATGCTCATGTTGAAGTTCATGCCCATGCAGATACTCCATGTCGTGGTCATGATTCTCATGTTCGCCGTCAAGCCTTACATTAAAATCACAGACGTCAAGCCCCGCTTTTTTCACCCTGCTTATTTCTATTTCAAACCCGTTAAGCGGCATACTGTCAAGAACTTTTCTCAATACTTCCTCATCAGCTCCCAAATCAAGAAGCGCCGCCACGGTCATATCTCCGCTGATTCCTGAATTACACTCGAAATATAATGCCTGTCCCATCATCTTCTCCAATTCAAATTATTAAGACCGATTCCTACATTCAAATACGATAGTGTTCTTAATTTTTTCCGGCAAAACTTCGTTCTGCTATAACTTGCTTACCTCTTTGCCAGTCTGTTAATCTGTGTGGCAATATAACCTGCGCCAAAACCGTTATCTATATTGACGACAGCCACCCCGTTTGCACAGGAATTAATCATGGTAAGCAAAGCCGACAACCCATTCATGCTCGCACCGTAACCAATCGAGGTCGGAACAGCTATAACCGGCCTGCTTACCAGTCCGCCGACAACGCTGGCAAGAGCTCCCTCCATACCTGCTACCGCCACGACGCAATTAGCCTCCTGCAATACTTCAATGTTTGCCAGAAGTCTGTGAATACCGCTGACGCCCACGTCGTAGACGCGCTCAACATAAGAGCCGAAATATTCCGCAGTCTGCGCAGCCTCCTCCGCAACCGGAATATCCGCCGTACCCGCACTGCATAAAACAATCTTTCCTTCTCGTTCCTTATTTTTCTTCTCTGACTTTAAAATATGCGAAACGGTGTCATATTCAATGCCCGGCACAACTTCGCGCACAAGCCCGTACTGGCGTTCGTCTGCCCTCGTGCCAAAAACTTCCCCGTTTGTTTCGTATAATTTGCGGTAAATGGACGTCAGATATTCATCAGGCTTTCCACTGCAAAATACCACCTCCGGAAATCCGGAACGTATTTCCCGGTGGGAATCGAGTTTTGCGTACCCAAGCTCCTCAAACGGCTGCTTTTTTATATACTTTTCGGCGTCCTCCGGCGATACGACGCCTCTCCTTACCTGCTCAAGCAGCTCCCTTATTTCCATATCCGACACCCCTGCTTTCAAATATAGGCAACTGCCCCGCAGCAAGCTTTGGGACAGGACCTGGTGTACTGTACCGTCCTCATTTCGCCAAATCACTTGCCTGAATTTTACCTGCTGCATTGGCTTTACCAGTCGTAGTCACCGCCGCGCCTCATGCAGCCTCCTTACAGATTAAGAATGCATCCGGCGTCATTTAGCTGAAAATGAGCGGTAAGTATGTTTAGGAAACGATGATTGAATCAGTTTTTCCCTAAAGCGTGTCTGAAAATTGCTTTCAGACACGCTCTAACATGGTTTCGCTGATTTCACTTAAACGCTCCCTGATTTTAATATGCTGCGGACATGCCTCCTCGCACTTGCCACACTTTATACACTCATTAGCAGGCTTGAAGCCGTGCCCTCCGACAAGAAAGCTTTCCTGCTGTTTTGCCGCGGCCATATCGCCGTAAAGCGTGTAGCAGTTCATCGCGGTAAATGAGCCTGAAATACCGATATTATTCGGGCATACTTTTGCACAGTAATTGCATGTGGTACATGGAATCAAAGGTATTTTCCCAAGTTCCCTGCGCGCCATATCCATTGTTTCCTTCTGTTTTTGTGTAAGCCCGGCAAAAGACTTCATGTAAGACAGATTATCTTTCATCTGTTCAATATTGCTCATGCCGGAAAGAACTGTAATTACGCCGTCCAAATTCGCCGCAAAACGTATCGCCCACGAAGCGGGTGAAGAATCAGGCTCGGCTTCCTTTAATACATTTATCACGGACTCCGGAGGCGTCGCCAGCATACCTCCTTTTACAGGCTCCATAATTACAACCGGTTTTCCATGCTTCCTTGCCACCTCATAACATCTCCGTGACTGTATTGCAGGGTTATCCCAGTCTGCGTAGTTAATCTGAAGCTGCACAAACTCCATTTCCGGGTGCGCGGTAAGAATCGCATCCAGTTCTTCCGGCGTGGAGTGAAAAGAAAATCCCACATGTTTTATAAGACCCTTCTTTTTCTTTTCCTGAACCCAGTTCCACATATCAAAATCATCAAAATACCGCGTTCTCTCCTCTCCCAGATTGTGAAGAAGATAAAAGTCAAAATATCCGGCTCCCGTCTGCCTTAGCGACGTATCAAACTGTGCGTAAGCATCTTCCTTTGTCTTACACTGAATCCACGCGGCATTTTTTGTGGCAAGCTGAAAACGTTCTCTCGGATATCGTTCCACAAGGGCCTGTCTTATCGCATCTTCGCTGCCCTCGTAAGCCCATGCCGTATCAAAGTATGTAAAACCCGCCTCCAAAAACATGTCGACCATTTCTTTCGTCTGTTCCAGGTCAATAGCTCCGGCCTTTTGCGGTAGACGCATAAGGCCAAATCCAAGCTTTTTAATATCTTTTCCCAATTCTCCCATATCTCTTACCGTTCCTTTCTGCTAAAAATCAGCCCGATATCACACGCCGGTTTCACCGGACATTTATACAATATTGGAGCAAAATCCAAACACTGTCCTTTCCCGATTAAATTATAATCATGCCCCGAGACAGGCTGCGGGGCATGATTTATTAGCTTCTTTATTAGAATATTAACATTGTATCATCTCATGTGTCAATTACAAAATATATTCATTTTGTCTTTTTCATTTTTCATTTTTCTTTTAAAATATCATTTTTTGCCGCGATAAGCGTCTCCTCAAGTTTATGTATACCGCTGCTATTCTGAAGGACCCCGTATATTTTCTTCGCATTATAATAATTCTCAGGTTTTTTTGAAAACTCCAAAGCCATGAATGTAAAAATGATACACAGAACAATCTGTGCGCAAAGCAGCATCTTCATATTAAAAGTAATTATTTTGTCCGAAGGCATATCAAAGCACGCTTTATCGTAATCGTCTTTTGTCCCACTAAGTTCCACGTCCTCAAGTATATGAGCATTATCATCCGGCTCGTTTTTTATTTCCAAAACTTCTTGATTCGATTTCTTCGACGTGTTGTAGCTGACGGACGCATATCTGCTCGTATTTTTAATTTCACCGATTCTAAAATCTTCACTATAAAGATTACTCAAAATGACCCCTCCCCTTTTCATCACGCATAATAATACGTTAATTCATAAAACATGCCATATTAACTTATATGCGGCTAATTTTTAAATAGTACGATTAAAATAACAAGTCAAATCCCCCGCAGCAAACTACGGGGCATGACTTGGCTTCTTTTTAGCAAGTTCGCCCCAAGGGGCAGAGAAAAGAAAGCGCTATAAGCAACAAATTACAATCCCAAACTGCTGAATGATGAACTCCACGTGCGGCAGGACCCATGTTTTTCTCAAATACTATTTCAAGCGATTGCCCTAATAATTGTCTTATATGCTTGAACAAAATCTCTTTTTATGATACATTTAATATAATTTCTGCATAAATTCGCATTTTGACGTGCGGGTTTGGCTTTCAAAAAATATAGGAGGTAAGGAACATGTCAACAAACGTATATGACATACTCATGGAACGCGGCTTCATCGAGCAGGCAACACACGAGGATGAAATCAGGGAAATGCTTGGAAAGGAGTCCGTTACATTTTATATAGGCTTTGACGCGACGGCAGACAGCCTGACAGCCGGGCATTTTCTGACAATTATGGCTATGATGCATATGCAGCGGGCCGGACACCGTCCGATTGCACTGCTTGGCGGCGGAACAACAATGATTGGCGACCCGTCGGGAAAATCAGATATGAGAAGCATTATGACGAAGGAAAAGATTGATTACAATGCGAAAAGATTCGCAGAACAGCTTTCACGTTTCATAACCTTTGACGACGACAAGGCCATTATTGCAAACAATGCGGACTGGCTTCTTGATATCAACTACGTAGAATTTCTGCGCGAGATAGGCGTTCATTTTTCAGTAAACAGGATGCTCACCGCGGAATGTTACAAGCAGAGAATGGAAAAAGGCCTTACATTCTTTGAGTTCAACTACATGCTCATGCAGTCCTACGACTTCTTAAAGCTTAACCAGATGTACGGCTGTAACCTTGAGCTCGGCGGCAACGACCAGTGGTCCAACATTCTCGGCGGCGTAGACCTGATAAGGAAAAAAGAAAATAAACCCGCGTACGGACTTACATTCAAGCTTCTCACAACAAGCGAGGGCATCAAGATGGGCAAAACGATGAACGGAGCCGTTTGGCTTGACCCTGAAAAGACCAGCCCGTATGAATTCTTCCAGTACTGGAGAAACATTGAGGACGCAAAGGTAGAGGAGTGTCTCGGACTTCTCACATTCCTTCCGATGGATGAGGTAAGACGGCTTGGTTCGCTAAAAGACGCCGAAATTAACAAAGCCAAGGAAGTTCTCGCATACGAAGTTACCAAAATCGTCCACGGAGAAGACGAAGCCCAAAAAGCGCTTGAAGCGTCAAAGTCGTTATTCGGCGGTTCCATGAACACAAGCGACATTCCGACTACAACCTACCCTAAAACACGGTTTGACGAGGGCATTGACATTATAACCCTGCTGTGCGACGGAAAGCTTGCAGGCAGCCGCGGGGATGCGCGCCGCAATGTTACGCAGGGCGGAGTTACAGTAAATGATGAAAAATGCACGGACTTTGCCAAAGTCTTTAAGACAGATGACCTGAGCGAAGACGGCACCCTTTTAATCAAAAGAGGAAAAAAAGCATTCCATCTATTCAAATGTGAGTAAGTTTAATCGGGGCGGAAAGTACCTTTTGCACCCCAACGTCATAAAATATAATATAACAGGACTTTAAGGAGGTATTAATACTATGCCGTGGTGTCCAAAATGCAAAAATGAATACAGGGAAGGCATTACCATCTGTTCAGACTGTAATGCCCCGCTTGTGGATGACTTGAGCGAAGCCGTTTCCGATAGTAAAAGCCTGGTATTCACAACCGAACATAAAGAAAAAACGGACGATTTCATAAAGTATCTCGCATACTCGGGTATACACTCGTATTCGGTTGAACCGGACGAAAATGAGTTCATCTGGAGTCTGTATGTTGCCGAGGAAGATTACAAAAAAGCGTCAAAGCTGTTTACCGGGTTTGCACTCACGGAGAGTGAGCGGGCAATCGAAAAACAGCTTTCCGCCGAACAGGAGAATGATGCAGACGTTACAGATGAATCGGTTGACTCAGATACAGATATTATAGAAAAAACCGATATTGACATCGCCGAAGCCCCGGATGATATCATCATGCCAGACAGCATAATTGATTCCGAAGATTATGACGCATCCGAATCATGGAACGCTAACGTCGGCGATAATGATTATACCGACGGCAGCGGCGAAGATAACTCATATACCAAGTTACAGAATGAGGAAATACAAAAAATAAACGCAAAGCAGGAATTTGAAGAAATTAAGAAAGCTCCGTCAACAACATACGTAAGAAAGTCAGACAGGGCAAAGGAATACCGTTTCAGTTCTTACTCATGCCTTTTGTGCGGCGCAGCGGGAATTATTTTCATATTGCTCAATATGTTTGGAATACTTAATATTGTGGCAGTGACATTTACCCAGTACGTACTGTTATTTGTATTTGCTGCTTTCTCTATTGGAGGAATCGCGTTGTATTTCAATTCCAAATCAATAGAGTCTGAAGCCGGAGATGAAGAAAGTCTTGAGAAATCAGTCGTAGAATGGCTGAACCTTAATGTAACCGAGGCATATCTGTCAAACATTCACGACGACGATACGCCGGAGGAAGTTAATTATTTCAAATATTGCGAAGTCATAAAGGATGCGCTGTCAAAAGAATTTACAGACGCACCGGCTTCCATGCTTGATGCGTTAATTGACGAACACCTGTCAAAGATATGCTGATTGACAGATTCGCTTAGGATAAGTATGTTAACTTAATATTTTAGAATTGTCTTTGAAGGGGCTGTCGCTTTAACGAATCTGATATGCTCCCTTCTAGGTAGACAAGTAAAATAATAAAAACTTGTCACTTAGAAGGGGGCATATTTTATGTATAAAAGGAAACTATCTGTTGAGGATAAGATATATGCTGTGAATCTGTATCTGGAAGGGAAAGAAAGCCAACGTCGAATTGCATCTATGTTTGATGTCAGCATAGCTTCTGTCCAACAATGGATTCGTAATTATGAATCTATGGGCGCAGATGCCTTCACATTAAAGGGAAATAAGAAATATTCCAAAGAATTGAAACAGCAGGCAGTTTTGGATTATTTAGCAGGGCGTGGTTCTCAAGATGATATTTGTAAAAAATACGCAATTCGTTCAAAAGCTAAGTTACAAATCTGGATAAAGAAGTATAATGGTCATGAAGATCTAAAATCTTCTGGAACAGGAGGAACTGTTATTATGACCAAAGGAAGAAAAACCACATTTGAAGAACGGGTTGAAATAGTACGGTATTGCATCGCACATGACCGCAATTATGCCGAAACAGCAGAACAATATCGGGTATCTTACCAACAGGCACGGAGTTACACCGTTAAATATGAAGCTGGTGGAGTGGAAGCTTTAAGGGATAATCGCGGTAAACGAAAAAGTCCTGATGAAATGAGTGAATTAGAAAAGTTACGTGCTGAAGTAAAAATCTTAAAGGCAGAAAAAGAACGCGCTGAAATGGAGGCATCCTTCTTAAAAAAACTCGAAGATATAGAGAGGAGGCGGGGCTAAGCCTGGTCCGTCACGAACATATATATCAGGCAATCAAAAAAGAACACGAAGAACATGGCTATTCCATTACTAATCTTTGTAAACTTGGTGGAGTGTCTAGAGCTGCTTACTATAAATGGTTACATAGAGAAATTCCTGAAAATGAATGCAAAAACAGGAGAATTTCTGATGAGATAGAAAAGATTTATGCAGAATCGCCAGATAAAGGATATCGGAGAATCAGAGATGACTTGGAACGTTATCATGGCATTAATGTGAATGACAAACGTGTGTTACGTATTTGCCGTAAACTTAATATTAAATCAACTATTAAGCACTCTAATAATGGATGCACAAGACAAGCTGTAAATCCTCAATATATAGCTGAAAATATACTTAACCGGGAGTTTACTGCTGATGCGCCAAATAAGAAATGGCTTACAGACGTAACCGAATTCCATTATTATATCGGGATTGAGAAACACAAAGTGTATCTTAGTGCAATTCTTGATTTGTATGACAGAAGAATCGTATCTTATGTCATCCGGGATAACAACAATAATGCATTGGTTTTTGATACGCTTGATACAGCCGTAAAAGAAAATCCGGATGCATGCCCGCTATTTCATAGTGACAGGGGATTCCAATACACCAACAGGGCATTTCACGCCAAATTGGAAGCGGCCGGTATGACACAGAGTATGTCAAGAATTGCTAAATGTATTGATAATGGTCCGATGGAAGGGTTCTGGGGGATTCTCAAAAGAGAGCGCTATTATGGGAAAAGATTTACCAGTAGGGATTCCATTGTTGAAATGATAGAAAAATATATCGAGTATTACAATAACAGACGTTTGCAAAGGAATTTAGGCGTACTAACACCAATGGAAAAACATGAGATGTATTTAAAAGTGGCATAAAACTGCCAGCAGGAAACACCTACTGGCAGAAAAGATTTTTATTTTTTTAATTGTCTACTTGACGGGGAGCGGTTCAGATATGTGTCTGTATATGTTTATTATATGCCGTCTCCGGATGCGGACAATCTGAATCTTTCGGCGTTTCTGAAAACGAGCAGAATAATACCGCCGGGAAATTACCTGAAAAAGAAACACCGCAGCCGGAACCTGAAAATGAAATATGTCATTTGGAAAAAGATATTACGCTGAACGATTCGTCTGTCTCGCATATTAAGTTATGCTCGAGGGATGACAATCGTAATCCGGTTATGGTAATTGATGATTCAAGAGTCCCGTTTCCGGATGGAGATAAAGTCGTATATGAGCCTCTCTCATAAATTACCCTGAGAGTAAAAAAATTGCAAAAAATGCAATTGTATGTTATCATTATAGAGTATATTTATGATCAAATGTATTCTATAATAATTGCATTAAAAATTAATGCACGGAAGGTAAACTGGGGGGTATTATTTATGAAAGCGACGGAAAAGGGTAAAGGAAAGAGACATTTTTTTCAATCAATTAAAGGCAAAATCAGTTTATTACTGATAGCATGTATTGTGGGAGTGGTTGCGATTCTGCTCCTTTTAATTCTGCCGAATGTAAAAAGCAGTATGAGGGACCTTACGCAGAGTTATCTTTACGACATCACGGTATCTGCCGGTGAAAGAATCGAACTGGCGGCGGCCGAGAGTGATTCGGAGGATACTTTTTCTTCAGAATCTTTGAAACAGCTTGTGGGCAGCGTCGGTTTGAAAGGCATAGATTCCAGCTACGCATATGTTGTTGATTCCGATGGAAAGATGTTATATCACCCTACAGAATCAAAAATCGGACAGCCGGTTGAAAATGAGGTTGTTTCCGGTGTGGTTGAACAAATTCAGTCAGGCAGTAAAAATATTGAACCTCAGGTGGTACAGTACAAGTTTAAAGGAGTTATTAAATACGCGGCGTATTTTGTAGATGAAGGCGCTAATTTTATAGTAGTAATATCAGCAGACGAGGACGAAGTTATGCGGCCGATTACAAAGGTAATGCAGGTTAGCGCGGGAGTGGCGCTTTTAATAGTCATTATCTGCTCGGTAATAGGATACATTGTGGCAAGCTTTATGATAAGGCCGGTTATCAAAATAACAAACGTCATTAAAAAATTGACGGATATGGATTTCACTGATAATGAAATTCAGAAGAAACTCAACAGGCGTAAGGATGAAACGGGTGAAATGAGCCGTGCAATCAATGTGCTCCATGACCAGCTTGTAAATGTGGTTACGGGATTAAAGTTTCAGAGCGAGAGTTTGTTTTCAGCGTCCGATTCCCTTAGTTCAAATGTTAATGAAACAGTGAATATAATTGACCAGGTGGAAAACGCGGTGAGCGAAATTGCCGACGGCGCAAATATGCAGGCGGATGAGACGCAGAGGGCGTCAGAAAACGTCATATTAATAGGCAATATGGTAAAGGATACTTCCGATGAGGTCGAGAAACTGATTGTAAACGCGAATGGAATGAAAACCTCCAGTGATGAGGCGACTTCAACTCTTGTAGAATTAGAACGTATTAATAAGCATGCAAAGGAAGCAATTGATACGATATATGAGCAGACCAATACTACTAACCAGTCGGCGATTAAGATTCGGGAAGCTACGTCGCTGATTGCATCCATAGCTGAGGAAACGAATCTTTTGTCGTTAAATGCTAGTATCGAGGCGGCAAGAGCGGGAGAACAGGGCCGGGGCTTTGCGGTGGTTGCCGCACAGATACAAAAGCTTGCCGAACAGTCCAACGAGTCAACACAGCAGATTGAGAGCATTACCGATTCATTAATTGCCGATTCTGAAAAGGCTGTTACTATAATGGGTGAAGTAAAAGATATAATGATGAAACAGAATGAGCACGTTTCAAAGACTGACGAGATTTTCACGCAGGTTAAAGGCGGCATTGACAGTTCAATCGACGGTGTCACTAAGATTGCAGAAAAAACCAGACAGATGGATGAGGCAAGGGTTAACGTGGTCGACGTCGTACAGAACCTGACGGCCATTGCCGAGGAGAATGCGGCAAGTACCGAGGAAACATCCGCATCCGTGTCAGAAGTTCACAGCATTGTTTCAAATATTTCGGAGAATGCGGAAATGATGAAAAATATTGCGAATGAGCTTGAAAATAATATGGGTATATTTAAGCTATGATAATAGACCAGTCATAATATTTGTCCCTTTCTGAATTTTTATATAATATAAAAATGGCATCGGTTACGGTGTCATTTTTGTATGCAGCTTTTTGTGGCGCGAGAGCTTCGCAAAGAAAAAAGATCTGTTTAAAATTGTACTGCAGTGTAAGAAATACTGATGAGGAACGAATTTATAGATATAGTAACTGTAAATCTGTTGTAAGGATATTTTGAGGTATTTGAAATTAAGGGGGATGCGTATGAAGAAAATGTATACTATTATTACAGGGAGATTATTGTTGAATGTATTGATGTGTGTGGCCGTATTAATGCCGGGCTTTAGCAGCGAGGCCGCCGCAAAGAACTTAAAGCCGGCATCGGTTGAAAAGTATGATGTAGAAATGCAGCAGGCGCTGCGCGTGGATAAGGATAATAATTTGTATCATGTATATGCGGTTGAAAAAGATGAATCAAAACACGGTGTCTATACGTTGGATAAAAGATATATTGAAATAAAGAGACTGGATAAAATCAATACGCCGGATTATGTTTGTTATGCTAATTTTGACGGTTTGTCAGATAACTTTTTTTATACGGATAAGAAAGGGATGACGCATTACTGTAACACGAATGGAAAGGATATTGCAGTTTTTTCGCTGGATTCATTATGGGAAAAGACGGAAATTTTAACTGGAGGGGTAAAGAAAAGAAAGAAAAATAAAATATGCCTGATTAGCAGAAATGGATATAAGAATGTTAAAACAATATATGCAGAGTATGATATTAAGAAAAAAAAGTTTACGAAAAAGAAAAACATTAATGTGGGCGACGAGGTTGTCGATTTCAAGTTGTATGGCAAATACATATGTGGCTTAAAAATAAGCGGAAAAATAAAAAATCAGGGAGGAAAAGTTATAGACGATAGAAAACACTCCATTGTTGTTTATGATTTGGACGGCAGATTGCAGTACGAGCTGGATTACTCGTATCTGACTGAGAATTATACGAATAAAAATATTGCTGATATCATGGAAGAATATGAAAAATACCATTGGGACATAAGTGATATTGAGGAAATGTCAAAGGAATTATTTGATGTGCGCGGCGGATATATTTATATAGCGGCAAGAAACGGTATATACAGATGCAAAATAGGTAAAAGGACCTTCCAGAAAGTAGTGGACTTGCGCGGGTGTGAATTCACCGCTATGAATTGGAGAAATTACCTGACTTCGTTTGTGTGTGTTAACAAGAATAAATTTGCTTTAAAAACGAGTTGGTACGACGAAGGGGGAGAGGGCGCTGATGTCTATGTGATTCAGGCGGCAAAGCAGTGAACCAACCCCGGCAGGAAAAAACAGTATAAAGGAGGGCTCTTATGAAAACAACAAAAAAAATTATAGCAGTAGCGCTTGTTTCATTTAT
>JAAVXK010000079.1 GCA_022790615.1 Lachnospiraceae bacterium | reverse complement strand
GAATCTCATGCTTTGATTTTATTGTTACTGCCATAACTTACATCTCCATTGTCTGTCAATATGATTCCGTATGTCCATGTGTCCAGAATCATGATTCCACTTTGGGATCAACCAAGAATCTTTATTATGGAAGCAAACACTTCCATCATCTCTGCGGTTCCGTCAACAGTTTTTAGAATACCTTTTTTGCTGTAGTATTCGATAAGCGGCTGTGTCTGCTCATGATATACGGACAGCCTGTTTTTAACCGTATCAGGTTTGTCGTCGTCGCGAAGAATCAGTCCGCCGCCGCATTTGTCGCATATTCCCTCTTTCTTAGGCGGAATATGTTCTATATGATATGTGCCTCCGCATTCCACGCATGCGCGTCTTCCCGACATACGCTTTATGATATTCTCGTCCGGCACGTCTACGTCTATTGCGTAGTCAACCTTCTCGCCTATTGCTTCAAGAGCCTTATCAAGCGCCTCGGCCTGCGGAATTGTCCTCGGAAATCCGTCAAGCACATATCCGTTCTTTGCGTCGTCCTTTGCAACCCTGTCTACTACAAGGTCTACCACGAGCTCGTCAGGAACAAGCTCGCCCTTGTCCATATATGTCTTAGCCTTTTTGCCAAGCTCTGTTCCCTCCTTGATATTCGCCCTGAATATATCTCCGGTCGAAATATGCGGAATGGAATATTTCTCAGCAATCATCTTTGCCTGCGTACCTTTACCTGCTCCCGGCGCCCCAAGCATAATAATCTTCATGTTGTCTCAATCCTTTCTGAAAATGTAACAGTACATTCCGCGTCATTTGCAAAACAGGCTTTTGGCGCCGCTTTGTCTCTTTGCGGCTTTTCTGTTTGCATACAGACCTCTGGAATGAACGGTTTAACTGTTACCCTAAATCAGTAAAAGTAGCCTGCCCTGTTATCCGGTCACGCTACTTACCTGCCGTAACTACGGAGCATTACCATAAGATAATGCCCCTGTTACTATTAGTTAGTCATTTAAAAATCCTTTGTAATTACGAACCAGCATCTGTGATTCAATCTGCTTAATCGTCTCAAGTACGACACCGACAACGATAATCAGCGATGTTCCGCCGAACCCTACGTTGGCATGGAATACTCCCGAACAGAATATAGGCACCACGGCTATTACAGTAAGTCCAACCGCACCGATTAAGATTATATTGTTAAGAATCTTTGTAAGATAATCCGTCGTCGGTTTTCCCGGCCTGATACCCGGAATAAATCCGCCGGCTTTCTTTAAGTTGGCCGACACCTCTACAGGGTTAAATGTAATATTGGTGTAGAAATATGCGAAGAAAATAACCAAAGCAATATATACTACAAGTCCAAGCGTATATTTGAATTCACCAAAATTCTTAAAATTACACCAGTCGCTCTGGTTACAAACCTTCAATATCTTCTGCCACGTGCTCGCACCCTTTCCTGAAGCCGGGGCTATACCTGCAAAGTTTGATATTACAATAGGAAGGGAAAGCAGTGAGCTTGCAAAAATAACCGGAATCACTCCCGCCGTATTCACCTTAAGCGGTATAACGGATACCTGTCCGCCGACCATTTTCCTTCCCTGAAGCTTCTTGGCATACTGTACCTTTATATTTCTTACGGCGTCCTGTAATACTATGATGAATACCACCATCGCAACAACGATTGCTATTATAACAACTGCGGCAATAAGGGCGTTAGTCGTAGCCGACGCTCCCTTAACGAACGTCTCGTACAGGTTTCCAAAATCCTCAGGCATACCGGAAATAATATTAAACATAAGTATAATGGAAATACCATTTCCTACGCCCTTTGACGTAATCTGCTCGCCAAACCACATGAGAATCGCCGAACCCGCCGTAAGCGATACTACCATAACCGTAACGCTTGTGAAGCTGATTCCGTCCTGTAAAAGATTCTGGTTACCGAATCCAATAGCCATAGCCGTACTTTCAATAACGGAAAGTCCTATTGTAAGGTAACGCGTAAACTCCACAATCTTCTTTCTTCCGTCCTCACTGTCCTTCTGCATCTCCTCCAGCTTTGGAATCGCAATAGTGAGAAGCTGCATTATAATCGAAGACGTAATGTATGGGGTAATGCTAAGTGCGAATATCGACATCTTAGTAAATGAACCACCCGTCATAGCATTGAAAAAGTTTAAAGCGCTTGTCTGTTGTGAAAACCACTCTGCAAAATAATCCCTGCTTACACCGGGAATAGGAAGCTGGCTTCCTATTCTCACAATTATAAGAATGATAAAAGTGTAGAGCAGACGTTTTCTGATATCTTTGACTTTGAATGCATTACGAACTGTCTCCAGCACCTTAAATCACCTCAGCTTTTCCACCAAGAGCCTGAATCTTTTCTACAGCGCTTGCGCTGAATGCGTTAACCTTAACGTCAAGCTTCTTAGTTAATTCTCCATTTCCAAGTATCTTAACTCCGTCTTTAGGATTCCTTACAATACCTGTCTCAATTAATGTATCAACTGTAACTTCATCACCATCGTTAAAGATGTTAAGTCTGTCTACATTGACCCCAACAATTGTCTTAGAGTTTATACACTTAAAACCTCTTTTTGGCAAACGCATATATAATGGCAGCTGACCACCCTCAAAACCGGGTCTTGTTGCACCTGAACGTGCTTTCTGTCCCTTGTGGCCCTTACCTGCGGTCTTACCATTGCCTGAACCGTGTCCACGGCCTACCCTGAAACGGTCTCCATGTTTAGAGCCGTCAGCCGGTCTTAACTCTGATAAATTCATTGTTGCACCTCCTAACTGTTATCATGTATTATACTTCTTCAACCTTCACCAGGTGCTTTACCTGCTGAATCATTCCTCTTACAGACTCGTTGTCCGGCATTTCAACTGTCTTATTGAGCTTCCTTAAGCCCAGAGCCTCGACAGTTTTTCTATGCTTCGGCTTTGCGCCGATCGTTGATTTGACTAATGTTATATTTAACTTGTTTGCCACCTGAAACACCTCCAAATTGTACTATCGCCAAACTAGTTCAAAACTTCTTCAACAGATATTCCGCGAAGTCTTGCAATCTCTTCAGGCGTCTTTAAATGGCTGAGTCCCTCTATAGTTGCAAGAACAACATTCTGCTTATTGTTTGAGCCTAATGACTTTGTACGGATATTTTTGTATCCTGCAAGCTCCAATACGGCACGGGCAGGACCGCCTGCGATAAGTCCGGTACCTTCCGGAGACCTCTTTAACAGTACTGACGCACTTCCGTAATTTCCTGTGTAATCATGCGGCACGCTGCCGTTTTCATTGATAGGAATCTCAATCATCTTTTTGATTGCGTCTTCCTTACCCTTGCGGATAGCTTCAGGAATTTCTGTAGCTTTTCCAAGTCCTGCGCCAACATGACCGTTCTTGTCACCTACTACAACAAGAGCAGTAAAACGCATATTACGTCCACCTTTTACAACTTTTGTTACTCGTTTGATGACAACAACGTTATCTTCCAATTCCATATCCTTCGTATCAATAATTGTACGTTTCATGAATTCTCCTCCTCGCTTAGAACTTAAGCCCGGCTTCTCTAGCTGCCTCAGCTAATGCCTGAACCTTTCCCTGATAGATATATCCTCCTCTATCAAAAACAACGTTTGTTATCCCTTTATCTAATGCCTTCTTTGCAATAACTTCACCCAGCTTTGACGCTGCCTCGACATTGTTAGTCTTCTCAAGCTGTGCCTTAACATCTTTTTCAAGAGTAGATGCTGCAACTAAAGTATTGCCTATTGAATCATCAATAATCTGAGCATACATATGATTGTTGCTCCTGAATACAGCCAAACGTGGTCTATCTGCTGTTCCTGCGAAACGATTACGAAGCCTGTTGTGCTTTTTAATTCGAACTTCAGCTCTTGATTTCTTACTTACCATCGTTTTTTTCACTCCTTTAATTATTTTTTACCTGTCTTACCAACCTTACGTCTGATTACTTCGTCGGCATACTTGATTCCTTTACCCTTATATGGTTCAGGCGCTCTCTTCTCACGGATTTCAGCTGCGTACTGACCCACTCTTTCCTTGTCAATACCCTTAACAATAACCTTGTTCTGGTCCTCGACAACAACTTCCAACCCTTCCGGGTCTTCCATTTCTACAGGATGTGAATATCCAAGTGAAAGAACTAACTTTTTGCCCTGTTTAGCTGCTCTGTAACCTACACCATTGATTTCAAGAACCTTCTGGTATCCTTCGGTTACACCGATAATCATATTATTCAGTAATGTCCTTGTCAGACCGTGTAACGACTTCATTCTCTTTAAGTCATTCGGTCTTTTTACTTCAATTACGTCCCCGTCCCTTGCAAGCTCCATCTCGGATGGGAGCGTTCTCTCCAAAGTTCCCTTTGGCCCTTTAACAGTCACTTTATTATTTTCTGCAATATCTACAGTCACTCCTGCAGGTACCGCGATAGGCATTCTTCCGATACGTGACATTTCGCCTTACCTCCAATTCTTTAATCTGCCGGGTGTTCTTATCTGTACGGGATTACCATACAAATGCAAGCACCTCGCCGCCAACATTTTCTTTTCTAGCCTGCTTGTCAGTCATAACTCCCTTGTTAGTGGAAATGATTGCGATTCCGAATCCTCCCAACACACTAGGAAGTTCCTCTGTGTTTGCATATACCCTGAGTCCCGGCTTTGATATTCTCTTAAGACCTGAGATGACTTTCTCATTCTTATCAGCACCATATTTTAATGTGATATGGATTGTATTAAAACCACCGACTTCAACTATTTCATATTTCTTAATATATCCCTCTTTCAGAAGAATCTCAGCGATAGATGTCTTCATCTTAGAAGCAGGTACGTCTACTGTATCATGCTTTGCAGTATTTGCATTTCTGATTCTTGTAAGCATATCTGCAATTGGATCACTCATTGTCATTTCATTTGCCTCCTTCCGACCTATTCTTACCAGCTTGATTTCTTAACGCCAGGAATCTGTCCCTTGTATGCTAACTCACGGAAACAAATTCTGCAGATTCCATATTTTCTTAAATAAGCATGTGGACGACCACATATTCTGCAGCGGCTGTACTCTCTAGTAGAGAACTTTGCCGGACGCTGCTGCTTTATTTTCATAGAAGTCTTTGCCATGAATCTTCCTCCTAACTATTTTTTGAATGGCATTCCGAACTCTGAAAGGAGCTCGCGGGCCTCTTCGTCTGTGTTAGCTGTAGTTACAAATATAACATCCATTCCTCTTACCTTATCGACCTTATCGTACTCAATTTCAGGGAAGATGAGCTGCTCCTTTATTCCGAGAGCATAGTTACCCCTTCCGTCAAAAGCATTCGGATTCACTCCACGGAAGTCACGAACTCGTGGAAGTGCAAGGTTTATAAGACGGTCAGCAAAATCATACATCTTCTCACCGCGAAGCGTTACTTTGCATCCAATTGGCATACCTTCTCTGATTTTAAAGTTTGCGACTGAATTCTTTGCCTTAGTCGTCACTGGTTTCTGACCGGCTATTATCTCCAAGTCGCTCATGGCTGAATCGAGAACCTTTGAATTTTCCTTTGCTTCTCCAACTCCCATGTTAATAACGATTTTATCTAACTTTGGAGCCTGCATTTTATTGGCATATCCGAACTTCTTAACTAAGCTGTCAACTATTTCGTTCAAATATTGTTCTTTTAATCGTGACACTTTAAGTACCTCCTCTCACAAATTAGTCAATAACCTCGCCTGTTGCTTTCGCGTAGCGGACTTTCTTGCCGTCTACGAATTTGAACCCAACGCGGCTGGCCTTTCCTTTACTCACATACATTACATTCGAAACGTCAAATGCAGCTTCCTGATTAACAATTCCGCCCTGTGCATTTGACTGGCTCGGCTTTGTATGTTTTGTCACAGTGTTGATACCCTCAACCGTAACTTTTCCGTCTTTAACAGCGATAACTTTACCCTCTTTACCTTTGTCTTTGCCGGTAATGACTTTGACGGTATCGCCTTTCTTAATCTTATTCATTGCCATTTAAGAGCACCTCCTATAATACTTCCGGCGCAAGTGAGACAATCTTCATAAACTGCTTTTCTCTCAACTCTCTGGCAACCGGTCCAAATATACGTGTTCCCCTTGGGTTCTTATCTTCTTTTATAATTACTGCAGCATTCTCATCAAACCTGATGAATGAACCGTCCGGACGTTTTGTTCCCTTAACGGTACGAACAACAACTGCCTTTACAACATCACCTTTTTTAACCACGCCGCCAGGTGTTGCATCTTTAACCGAAGCAACGATTACGTCGCCAACCTGAGCGTATCTTCTAGTGGAGCCGCCTAACACGCGGATACAGAGCAGTTCCTTTGCACCAGTATTATCTGCTACTTTAAGTCGTGATTCCTGCTGTATCATATTCTTACCTCCATCTTATCGCCAATTACTTAGCCTTCTCAATGATTTCAACCAGTCTCCATCTCTTGTCTTTTGATAACGGTCTGGTTTCCATGACTCTGACCCTGTCTCCGATACCACATTCGTTCTTCTCGTCATGAGCCTTTAATTTATAAGTTCTCTTTACAATCTTATTGTAAAGTGGATGTTTCACATTATCTACTACTGCAACTACAATAGTTTTGTCCATCTTATCGCTTACAACCTTACCTGTACGCACTTTTCTAAGATTTCTTTCTTCCATTGAAGAATTCCTCCTTTCTACACAAATCAGTCAGCAGCCTTAGTCTCTGAGATAACAGTCTGAATTCGTGCAATCTGTTTTCTCACTTCTTTAATTCTGCTCGTATTGTCCAACTGGTTTGTTGCGTTCTGGAATCTTAAATTAAATAACTCCTTTTTAGCAGCTACTAAATCATCATTCAGCTCCTGAATTGACTTTGACCTTAATCCACTTAATAACTCTTTAGTTTTCACTGCCCGCACCTCCTTCTAAGTCTGCACGGGAAACGATTTTACACTTAACAGGCAACTTATGAGTTGCAAGCCTTAACGCTTCCTTCGCTGTCTCCTCAGCCACGCCGGATATCTCAAACATAACGCGGCCTGGCTTTACTACTGCTACCCAGTACTCTAACGAACCTTTACCGGAACCCATTCGGGTCTCTGCCGGCTTAGCTGTAACCGGTTTATCCGGGAATATCTTAATCCATACTTTACCGCCACGCTTTATATAACGAGTCATTGCAATACGGGCTGCCTCTATCTGGTTTGACTTAATCCATGCAGGCTCAAGCGCTACAATACCATACTCACCGTATGTTATCTTATTTCCTCTGGTTGCCTTACCAGTCATTCTGCCGCGGAACTGCTTACGACGCTTTACTCTCTTAGGCATTAACATTATTTATCGCTCCCTTCCTTTTTATTGTTACCCTTAGTAGGAAGTACTTCACCGTGGTAAATCCACACCTTAATACCCATCTTACCATAGGTTGTATCTGCTTCTGCGAATCCATAATCTATATTCGCACGAAGCGTCTGAAGAGGAATGGTTCCCTCACTGTAGAATTCGGTACGTGCCATGTCGGCCCCGCCAAGACGTCCTGATACCGCCGTCTTAATTCCCTTTGCACCGGCCTTCGTAGCCCTGCTCATGGCCTGCTTCATGGCCCTTCGGAAAGATATACGCTTTTCAAGCTGAAGAGCTATATTCTCAGCAACAAGCTGAGCATCGTTGTCAGGTTTTTTAACTTCCTTGATGTCAACTAATACTTTTTTGGTAGTAAGCTTGGCGATTTCTTTCTTAAGCTTTTCAATCTCTGAACCGCCCTTACCAATAACCACACCCGGTTTTGCAGTATGGATAAAGATTTTAACACGGTCCGATGATCTCTCTATCTCAATCTTAGCAACACCCGAGTTATATAATTTTTTCTTTAAAAACTCTCTTATTTTATAATCTTCAATAAGATTGTCGGCAAAATCTTCCTCTGCATACCATCTTGAGTCCCAGTCCTTTATAACACCGACCCTCAAGCCGTGAGGATTAACTTTCTGTCCCATGATAGCCCTCCTTATCTTTCATTCAGCACGATTGTAATGTGACTCATTCTCTTCTCGATACGATAAGCCGTACCACGCGCCCTTGGTCTGATTCTCTTCATTGTAGGACCTTTATTCGCGTAACATTCTTCAATATAAAGGTTCTCCGGATTCATACCATTATTATTTTCAGCGTTAGCAATTGCTGATTTTAAAAGCTTCTCTATAATGCTTGAACCATATCTTGGGTTGTATGCAAGTATTCCAAGCGCTGTTTCTACATCCTTGCCTCTGATTGCATCTAAGACGAAACATGCCTTCTGCACAGAGATTCTGGCATATGATAACTTTGCGGATGGTCTTGTATCCTTTGTTTCATCATTTCTGTTTCTCTTAATCTGGGTTCTGTGTCCCTTTGCCATGGATGTAACCTCCTTTCAATATTTACCGGTTTATCTTCTACCCTTCTTTTCGTCTTTGCCGTGTCCCCTGTAGGTCCTTGTCATAACGAATTCGCCGAGTTTATGTCCAACCATGTCCTCTGTTATATATACAGGTACGTGCTTTCTTCCATCATGGACTGCGATTGTGTGTCCAACCATCTGTGGGAAGATTGTGGAACGACGTGACCATGTTTTAATAACCTGCTTGTCACCTGCTGCATTCATTGCATCTACTTTCTTAAGCAGATGCTCGTCTGCGAATGGTCCCTTCTTTAATGAACGTGCCATTGTGTACCCTCCTTCTACTTAGATAAAGCTTTACCGTCTCTTCTTCTGACGATATACTTGTTAGACTGCTTGTTCTTCTTCCTTGTCTTAAGTCCAAGTGCCGGTTTACCCCACGGAGTAACAGGACCCGGACGTCCGATTCCGGCTTTACCTTCACCACCGCCGTGTGGATGGTCGTTCGGGTTCATAACCGAACCGCGGACTGTAGGACGGATACCCATGTTTCTCTTACGTCCCGCTTTACCTATATTGATAAGCTCATGGTCTGCGTTTCCAACCTGGCCGATTGTTGCGCGGCAGATTATCGGAACCATTCTCATCTCTCCGGACGGAAGCCTGAGGGTTGCATATTTGCCCTCCTTAGCCATAAGCTGCGCGCTGTTTCCTGCAGCACGTACAAGCTGTCCGCCTTTTCCCGGATAGAGCTCAATATTGTGAATCTGTGTACCAACCGGAATGTTCTGAAGCGGCAGGCAGTTTCCTACGCGAATCTCTGCGTCAGCCCCGTTCATAACAGTCTGGCCAACCGTAAGTCCTATCGGTGCAAGTATATATGCCTTTTCACCGTCTGCGTATGCTATAAGCGCTATATTTGCCGTACGGTTCGGGTCATACTCAATTGTCTTAACAGTTGCCGGAATTCCGTCTTTTTTCCTCTTAAAATCTATAATTCTATATTTTCTTCTTGAACCGCCGCCGCGATGTCTTACGGTAATTTTACCCTGATTATTGCGGCCTGATTTTTTCTGTAATGAAACAACAAGTGATTTTTCAGGCTTGCTTGCAGTAATCTCCGAGAAATCCGAACCTGTCATATGTCTTCTCGAAGGTGTATATGGGTTAAACTTTTTTATTCCCATTATTCTTGCTCCTTTCTTCGGGCTTGTTAATTAAAGTCCCTCAAAAATTTCTATATCTGCACTGTCTGAAGCCAATGTAACGATTGCCTTCTTCGTCTTTGCCGTCTTTCCAACAGCGTTTCCACGTCTGCGTTTCTTTCCGTCAAGGTTCATCGTGTTCACCCTTGCAACTTTCGTTCCCGCAAACATTTTCTCCACCGCTTCTTTAATCTGAGTCTTAGTAGCATCCGTATGAACTGCAAATGTATATTTCTTCTCTTCCATACCTGCCATAGACTTCTCCGTAATAATTGGAGCGAGGATTACGTCATAATATTTCAAATCTGCCATTATGCATACACCTCCTCGATGTTTTCAACAGCTTTCTTGGCAATAACGATTGTGTCATACTTGAGAATGTCGTACACGCTTATCGTTGCCGATACTGTAGCGTCGTCCACCTTTACAAATGCGGTCTTGACATTCTTTAAGTTCGCTGCAGATTTCATAACCTTATCATCCACGTCGTCAAGCACAATAACAGCTTTCTTCGTGTTAAGCGCGTCAAGCATTGCTACAATCTTCTTTGTCTTGAACTCGTCAACCTTAATGTCGTCGACAACAATAAATTTGTTCTCATTCACCTTGGAACTGAGCACCGACTTCATAGCCGCCGCTTTTTCCTTCTTATTCATCTTAAAGGAATAATCCCTAGGTACCGGAGCGAATACCATTCCTCCGCCTGTCCACTGAGGAGACCTTGTCGAACCCTGCCTTGCATGACCCGTTCCTTTCTGTCTCCAAGGTTTTCTTCCGCCGCCTCTGACCTCTGAGCGGGTCTTGGCTTTCTGTGTTCCCTGGCGTTTATTTGCAAGCTGTAATGTAACAGCCATATGAACCAAATGTTCATTTTCCGGAGCGGCAAATATAGTATCGTTAAGTTCCATTGAACCAACTTCTTTACCTTCCATATTATATACAGATACGTTTGCCATCTGTGTGTTCCTCCTTCCTGAAAGTTTAGATAGCCTTTACAGATTCTTTCAAAACTACTGTAGACTTTCTTGGTCCCGGTATCGCGCCCTTGACAAGAATAAGATTGTCTTCAGTATCGATTCTAACGATTTCCAAATTCTGAACTGTCACCTTGACAGCGCCCATCTGTCCAGGCATCTTCTTTCCCTTGAATACCTTGCTTGGGTCTGAACATGCGCCGTTTGAACCTGCATGTCTGTGATATTTCGAACCGTGGCTCATTGGTCCCCTGGACTGTCCGTGTCTCTTAATCGCGCCCTGGAATCCTTTACCCTTTGACTTGCCGGTAACGTCGATTTTGTCGCCGACCTCAAAGATATCTGCCTTGATTTCCTGTCCGAGCTCATACTCGCCTGCGTTTTCAAACTTGAACTCTTTCATAAATCTGAGGCATTTTACGCCCGCCTTGTCCAAGTGACCCTTGACAGGCTTCGTAACCAACTTTTCCCTGATGTCGTCGAAGCCGACCTGAACCGCTTCGTAGCCATCGTTCTCGACAGTCTTAACCTGTGTTACGTAGCAGGGACCTGCCTGCAGTACCGTAACAGGAATTAATGTACCGTCTTCCGCGAAAATCTGTGTCATTCCGATTTTCTTAGCTATAATTCCTTTCTTCATGCTTTCGCACCTCCTGATAATCTACAGCGGATTACATTGTGAACATGCAATCATTCTAGATTGACAAATCTCTTCCGCTTTTTGTTTATAACTTATCGTCAGAGTTCATCATAAATATCTTTATATCAACTATGAACGAAGTTATCCACTTTCTTTTTATTTGCTCTCTTTCATTTTGATGTCAATCTTAACGCCTGCCGGCATCTCGAGCTTAGCGAGCGCGTCAACCGTCTTCTGTGTCGGAGCTATGACATCGATGAGCCTCTTATGTGTTCTCTGCTCAAACTGCTCCCTGGAGTCCTTATACTTGTGAACAGCCCTAAGAATTGTAACAACTTCTTTTTTCGTAGGAAGTGGTACCGGTCCGCTCACCTTCGCTCCGCTTTTCTTTACTGTGTCAATAATTTTTCCGGCCGAATAATCTATCAGCTGATGATCATACGCCTTGAGAGTGATTCTCATTACCTTTTTGCCTGCCATAAAAATAGCCGCCTCCTTTTCGCACTTTAATTTCAGTACGACAAGTGGTGACTGTACACTTATCCGTGTGTGTCGCATCCGCATACAAAAAAAATAATTTTGCACCGGGATACCCTACACGTTTATCTGCTCTAAGACAGAATGTATAATCCGTACAGTGACTTGTCGTCATGTTTTGGGGTGATATTTTATCACCTTTCCTGACATTCGCTCCACGAAAAACCCACCTGCCTATTGGCTTTATCCGGTGGCAACCTCCGCTTCTTCGCTATCATGTCACACAGCATTTCAGATTATACACTATGTTTGTATATAATGCAAGCATTTTTTTAAGAAGCCGCTGCAGAAGCTGCAGAAAGCTGTAGAAATTCTACCCCGCAGCAAGCTGCGGGGCATATTCCGGCTTCTTTTAGTAAGTTCGGCCCAGTGGGCGGGTTATTATCTACGCTCGGGGTCTGTCACAACCAAGCGCCAAAGGCGCGAAAGGTCATTACATTTATTTACGGCCAAATCCCAAATCACTAATTGTTAAAATATATCGTTCAGACGGAGTATTTATTTCATTTGCCGTCACCAGATTGTTCCAATTACGATATGCCAAAGATAATAAACTATTGCTCTTATTTGCTAATAATGCTTCCTCGCCGGAGAATATGATTCCCAATGGGTCAACAATATTAAAATCCCATTTTATATTATTACTGGTTGTATTCGATATGTCACTCAACTTACACTTAGATTCCGATTCAGCATATGCTATATTTCCCGCCTGTATAACAGTATGAATGACTGCATCTTTGTAATTCGATTCCTTAACGTTCACCGTTATAATCTGCTCGATATTTTCTCCGGCCGAATAAATCGCAAAGCAAAAAGTTTTATCTGCAGAATCGTAAGAAATTTGGGATATATAAGTAATTTTTGATTCTTTTTTACTCATGCCTAAAAATTTTTTTGTAGCAGTGTCAGTGTCTGTAGTTCCTTTTTCCTGTATCATTTTCTTAAGCAAATTAAAAGCCTCTGTCTCATTAGACGGTATTTTCAACGGTACGTTTGTCGGAGCCACGGAAGGGACAGGTGTTGTTTCTGTCGGCACAGGTACTGACGCTTCTGTTGGCACGGGTGCAGGAACTTTTGTTGTTACAGGTGTTTCAACTGTATTCTTTACGGTAATTTTACAGGTAACTTTCTTTTTCCCAACGCTTGCAATAATAGTGGCGTTTCCTGCTGTCATGGCTTTAACAGTGCATTTATTCTTTCTTTTTCCACTTGTTTTTGTTATTTTTACTATCTTCCTCTTACTTGATTTCCACTTCACTTTTTTGTTTGCATTCTTTACTGCCAAAGTTCTAATGTCATTGACGTTTAAAGTCAAATATTTCTTACTGATTTTAATTTTTGAAGCCGCCATTACATCCCCGCTGTTACAATTCAGGCAAATGACAGAACCGAAAACCAATAATAAAATATGTAACTTTGAAATGTTCTTCCGAATTTTTAACATTAATTTTTCCATGAATTATCCCCCTAAAAAAATATAATATACGTTATAGTAGCATATTTTTTTTATTGCATCAACTTTAATAGATTAAATTACTTTTTTTGCCGCAGCAATTCCCTGTTCCTGACGCTTGCGTATATTCTCCCGTGTTCTGTTGTTGATACCCTCACATATCCATATATCTCGCTCATTTGTATTCCCTCCTCACAACTGTCTCCTGTTCCCGCATATGATTGTAGCTAAATGACAATATCACAAATTAAAAATACCAAGCGCAGACATGGAGGCAAACACGAATAACCCTCACCAAAGACAAAAAGCTTTGTCTTTGACTATAAATATAGCGTTCTTACCTAAAATATGTTATACTTACATCCAAGATTGGCAAAACATAATTGGGGGAACTCACGATGTGGATGTGTAACAACTGGAGAGACTACGAGATCATCGACGCTTCGTGCGGGGAAAAGCTGGAGAGATGGGGAGACTATCTTCTTATCAGGCCCGACCCGCAGGCAATTTGGAATACAAAGAAGACGCACGACGGCTGGAAGCATCCGAACGCCCATTACCACCGCAGCAGTAAGGGCGGCGGCTCCTGGGAATTCATAGACCTGCCGAAACAATGGCAGATTCGTTATAACAATTTGAATTTCCTGCTAAAACCGTTCAGCTTCAAACATACCGGGCTCTTTCCCGAGCAGGCCGTCAACTGGGATTACATGGCAGGAAAAATTCAAAATGCCGAAAGACCCGTCAAAGTGCTGAACCTGTTCGCATATACCGGCGGCGCAACCGTCGCATGCGCGGGGGCGGGCGCATCTGTCACACATGTGGACGCGTCAAAGGGAATGGTGACATGGGCAAAAGAAAACGCCGCCGTCTCAGGCCTTTCAGACGCTCCTATAAGATATCTTGTCGACGACTGTGTGAAATTCGTCGAGAGGGAAATACGGCGCGGCAATCACTACGACGGAATATTAATGGACCCGCCGTCATATGGACGCGGACCGGGCGGCGAGGTATGGAAAATTGAAGAAAAGATTCACGGACTCGTAAAATTATGTGCAAAACTATTGTCCGAACAGCCTGTTTTTTTCATTATCAACTCATATACGACCGGACTGCAGCCTGCGGTTCTTTCCTATATAATTAACACGGAAATAACAAAATACCGCGGCGGAAAGGTGAAGGCAGAAGAAATAGGCCTTCCGGTGTCGTCAAACGGCCTTTCTTTCCCCTGCGGCTGCAGCGCAAGATGGAGCATTTAGCTTCATCAACTAAGCTTCGGGCAAGTATCGAAATGCCGGACATTTTGACATCAGATTCAAGTAAATAAAAGGGAGATATATATATGAAGAAATTTATCTGTCCAAACTGCAGTAATGAGCTGACATTAGACAGCGCAGACGGAATGTTAACCTGCTTATCCTGTAGAAAAACTATTCCCATAACTGATTTTGAACATCATGAATTCGGAAGCATTAAAAACAGCCAATACATTAAAAAATATGCTGATAAAAATAAGGACATTCAATCTGACGGTTTCACCGTGGACCATCCCGAATATTCGGTACAGAACGCACCTAACGAAAACAAATATTTCATTCCGTTTGAGCTGGATGAAAACGACGTCAGAACGCTTTTATATAAAAAACTGTCTGTACGGCTGTTTTTCACACATTCATTTAAAAACATTATCAAAAAAAAGATGTTTGAGAAATTATATGTTCCGGTATGGTCAAACGAAGTCATGACAAAGGCCTCAATAAGCGCCGCCTGCACCGAATTTGACGGAAATATAACGAACTACTATGACGTTGAAAAACATGCCCAGCTGCTGTTTGGGCAGTTCAATACAACCGCCACCACTATGAACGGCACGCTTCACATAGATACCTTATTTCCTTACAGGTTCGATAGAGCCGTATGCGGGAAAGAAAGCACAGCTAAAAAAAATGAAACTGACGACGTCATATTGCTTGAAGCCGATATACCGCCGGACAAATATATGGATAACATTAAAAAATATGCTGATAAGGCGGCAAGGGACAAGCTTAACACGCTTTTATCCTCTTACTCCTCAACGCATAACAAAGTATTTGACTGCAGCTCAGATGTGCCGGCATCAAGACTTATATATCTTCCGGTTTGGAAAATACCTTTTGGCGAAAAAGATGTATCCGGTTGTCTGTACGTCAACGGGCAGACCGGGAAGGTCACGGACAGGCTTCCTGTCAGCAGGTTAAAATGCGCGGCATTTATAACACTCACCTTTGTCATCCTATTTGCAGTTTTAATAACCGCGGCATATTTTGCAGGAATATAAGTATAAATTAACTATTGGGAGGGCTATCTGTGAAAAACATCTCTATCATCAAAAACATTATAATTATATTGCTATATTGTATAATAACATTTTCATTATCAACAAACGCCTCGGCACAGGATTTATCGTACAATCTGTCTTCAACAATAATTCCGGTAGTATCAGACAAGGCCGGAATATTGACTGACTATGAAGAGGTAACGATCCTGAATAAATTTACCGAGCTGCGCGATGCAAGTTCTTTTCAGTTTATATTCATGACAGTAACCGATACTGATGAATATACAAGAGGCAACGAGTTAGAGGCTATGTATAACATGCACGTCGACGACTTGTACGGAACCGGAACAGTCCTGTTTCTTATAAGTACCGACAACGACAACCTGATATGCGAGGTGCAGGCATACAATGACGCAAAATATATCCTTTCACACGAAGTCTGTTCCTACATCAGTAGGGAATTGGAAAATTATATTAAAGAAGGTAATTACTTTGACGGAGTTATGAAATTTTTTGATTATTACAACCAGGCAAACGACGGAACGCTTACTATATCTGATGAAAGCAAACAGGCAGATTACAATTCCATTTTTTCTTATATGAAAACCCGCATAACGTTTACTATACTTCTTGCCACCGTATCATTGCTAATCACAGCGCTTCTTTATGTATTCATCTTTGCTTTAAAAAATAAATCACCCAAAACGAACGCTCCGGGGAAGATACCACAGGAATCCGATATTTTTGTAGGCAATATTTCTTATAAATATAAACTTACTTCGGACAGGATAACCTATATTAGAAGCAGGGTTACAAAATAACCCCTTTATAACCCCTTCCGGAACTTATTCTTCATTATAGAATACCCCGCCTCAGATGGGCGGGGTATTCTGCAATCCGTTCCAGTCCGTCCTTAGAGCGTGTTTGAAAATTCATTCCCGCCATCTGCGCCCCCACTTTGCGGTATATTTACGCCAAATTCAGTCAACGTAGCCCGCTACGCTTCCCTCATTTGGCACAAATCTCCCACAAAGTGTGAAACGCATCT
>JAAVXK010000003.1 GCA_022790615.1 Lachnospiraceae bacterium | reverse complement strand
ATTATAACATTTGACCAGGGAGTATTAGGATTTGAGGAGTATAAGAAATTTACCATTATATTTGACACGAGTAAGGAGACGGAATCTTCCATATCGTGGCTTCAGTGCATGGATGAGCCTGAACTTGCGTTTCCAATGATTAATCCGTTTTATGTTATGGAAGATTATAATCCCGTTGTTGAGACGGAATGGCTGGAACCTCTTGGAGGCGTGACAGATGAAAATATAGTAATATTCGTATTTGTTAATATAAAATCCGATATTACCAAACTTACGGCTAATTTGAAAGCGCCGATTATTATCAATTCAGATACACGCAAAGGCGCGCAGCTCATAGTTGAAAATACCGAATATGAAATTAAGTATAATATATATGATGTCGTGCAGCGGCAAAAAGCTGAAAAGGGGGAATCTTGATGCTGGCCCTTGCAAGAAAGGTCAATGAGACAATAGTAATTAACAATAATATTGAAGTCACTCTCTTGGAAATTAAGGGAGACCAGGTTAAAATAGGTATTGACGCTCCCAAATCCATACCCATATACAGGAAGGAGATATTCCTTCAAATTCAGGAGGCAAACAAAGAGTCTGCAAGGAATGTGGATTCAGCCGACGTACTGAAAAAATTATTTGATTAGCCAGGGGTTAATGAATTACCAAACTAATCCGATAATATATTTGAAAGAAAACTGTCGTGCCACGGAAATGGCGAGATTAACAGACCACATGGAGGTGTATGCAATGGCTATGGATGTAGTTGCAAAGAGCAATATTGGTAATGATTACAGTACGGTCAGTCAGGATGTGAAGTCTGCGGTTACTGTTGAGAAGAAACAGCCGGTGATTGTCGAGGATGCTGCCGGAATTAAGGTGAATGAGGATGGCAGAAATCAGTCGGCGGAAAAGCAGACTGCTTCGCCGAAGTCGGTGGAGGATGCCGTGAAACGTGCGAATAACAAGATGTCAACGACACATTGTGAGTTTTCATATAATGAAAATGTGAACAGAGTATCAATCACAGTGTATGATGATGTCACGGGTGAGGTCGTAAGGGAGATTCCGCCGGAGGAGTCTTTGAAAATGCTTGAAAAGATGTGGGAGATAACCGGCCTGATGGTTGATGAAAAAAGATAGGAGGAGAATCAGATGGGAATAAGAATGACTGGACTCTCTTCGGGGCTTGATACTGAAAGTATTGTATCAGAGCTTATGAAAGCAAAGTCTATGAAGAAAACCAAGATTGAGCACAAAAAGACGAAGCTTGAATGGACAGAGGAGAAGTGGAAAGACCTCAATACGAAGCTTTACGCCCTTTATACCGATAAGGTATCCAATATGCGCCTTACCGCAGCATATAATACTAAGAAAGTGTCCGTAAGCGATTCCTCGGTTGTAGGGGTATCGGCAAAGTCGAATGCTACCAATGGAAGCTATTCGCTTCAGATTAACAGTATAGCAACGGCGAACAGTGTGACTACGGCAAAACTTCAGCTTGCAGACGGGGTTGAAGGAAGCAAGGTGACGTCCAAAACAAAAATTTCGGAGCTAATGAATGGAGAGGACCTTGTAGGTAAGGAGATATCGATAGCATATAAGGGTAAGAGCGTTTCGCTCGGAGTTGATGAGAATACAACCGTAGGAGATTATGTCAACAGACTGAAAGCAGTAGGTATTTCGGCATCGTTTGACGAGTCGCAGCAGAGAATGTTTATTATGTCAGGTACCAGCGGGGAAGACAGTAACTTTACTATTAATGTTGTTAGCGGCTTAGAAGATGGCGCAAGGATGGACTTAAGATATGCGGTTGCTGATTATGATGCCCTTACGGTTGAAGAAAAAGATACCATTGACGCACTCATATACAACGTTAAGAATTCGGAGCAGGGTTCGGAAAAATATAAAAAATCTGTTGAAGAACTGAAAGCTATGGCTTCCGCTTCGGGAAGGTCAACGAACGAAGAAATTGATAATCTTGTGAATGCATACCGTGAAAGTACGAAAATCACGGATGATTCATATAAGCTTGCGGCTCTTGGAATGACGTCCATAGTTGATGGCGAGGCTGTAGGAACGACGCCGGCGGGTATGGCGGTTATAAAGGGAACTGACAGCGAGATAGTTCTTAACGGCGCCACACTGAAAGGTTCAGATACGACTATGAATGTCAACGGACTCACAATTGACCTCAAGGGACGCACTAACGGTTCTACAGTATCATTCTCAGTCAGCAACGACGTGGATGCGGTATATGACTCCATTAAGAGTTTTATAACGGAATACAATTCTATTCTTGACGAGATGAATAAGCTGTATCATGCAAAATCCGCAAGGGGTTATGACCCGCTTACTGACGAAGAGAAAGAAGCCATGACGGAGAACCAGATTGAGCTGTGGGAAGGTAAGATTAAGGATTCGCTTCTCAGGAGTGATACTACGCTTGGAGGAATTATCGAGGCTATGAAAGGAGCCATGATGTCCTCAGTTGAGATTGACGGTAAGAAGTATTCGCTTTCCAGTCTTGGAATCATGACTTCATCGGATTACACCGAGTATGGCAAGCTCCATATATATGGGGACAAAGAGGACAGCACATATGCTGACAAGACGGATAAGCTTAGAGCCCTTCTTGAGTCGGACCCTGACTTTGTAACAAAGATTATGACCGGAGTTACCGGAAAACTGCATGAGGAAATGCAGAAAAAGATGTCAAAGACGTCGCTGAGCAGCGCTCTCACATTCTATAATGACAAACAGTTTGAGAAACAGAAGACTGATTATGATAAGAGCATAGCACAGTGGGATAAACGTCTTAAGGAGATTGAAGATAAGTATTACAAACAGTTTACTGCAATGGAAAAGGCAATGGCTCAGATGCAGTCATCGCAGTCGAGTCTTGCTTCAATGCTTGGTAATTAAAATATTGACGCCGCAATATGCGGCGTCAACATGGACGATAGGACTGGTATTACTATACTATGTGAAAGGTCGGATTATATAATATGGTTAATAATGCAGCTAGTGCATATAAAAACAGTAAGATTCAGACGGCTTCTCCTGCGGAGCTTACGCTTATGCTATATGACGGAGCAGTGAAATTTTGCAATGTTGCCCTTATTTCGCTTGAGAAGAACGATTATGAAAAAGTGAGTGAGAATCTTATTAAAGCGCAGAAAATTATAATGGAATTCAGGTCTACGCTGGATTTTAAATATCCTGTGGCAAAAGACTTTGATGTAGTATATGAATACATATACAGAAGGCTTGTCGACGCCAACTTGAAAAAAGATGCCGAGATTATAGAAGAAGCGCTCAAACACATTAAAGAAATGCGTGAGACGTGGAAAGAGGTCATGCGTCTTAACAAGGTAAGCTGATTTCTGCAGTGTGGAGGTTATTATGGATGATAACAAGACATATATTGTAATACTGAGAGATTCGCTTGTTAATAAGAACAGAGTTCTTGACGATATCATTGAACTTACTGAGAGACAGTATGAGCTTGTGAAAAGTGATAATGTGGAAGCGGAAGATTTTGATTATCTCATAGAAGAAAAAGGAAAGAATCTTGCAATGCTTTCCATGATAGACGATGGTTTTGACGGCGTATATACTCGCGTTAGAGACGAACTTCAGGCCAATCCCGGAAAATACGGTGAGATGATATCAGAAATAAGAAATCTTATTGAGCAGACTATTGCCAAAGGGGCAAAGATAGAGACTCTTGAACACCGCAATAAAGAGCATATAGAGGCATTTATTGAAAAGAAAAAAAATGAGGTGAAAGAGTACAAGGCAAGACAGAATACAGCCAAACATTATACAATGAATATGGGTAACCGTCACAAGGATGGATCGTCATATTTCATGGACAAAAAAAATTAAAAAAGATATATTTTGGGGTTAAGAATTTAAAATTAGCTCCGATATATATAATAGCTGAAAGGAATTCAGTAAAAAAATAATAATATTGTACCAGTGGAAAGGAGTTCACTGCAGTATGATTTCAGGGAGGAAATTATTATGATAGTACAACACAACATGCAGGCGCTTAATACTAACAGACAGTTAGGAATCACTACGGGCAGCTTGAAGAAATCTACAGAGAAGTTGTCATCGGGTTATAGAATTAACCGTGCAGCTGACGATGCAGCGGGACTTTCTATTTCCGAGAAGATGAGAGGACAGATAAGGGGTCTTGAGCAGGCTTCTACGAATGCTTCGGACGGCATATCTCTTGTTCAGACGGCTGAAGGTGCTCTTAACGAGATTCATAGTATCGTTCAAAGAATGAGGGAGCTTACAGTTCAGGCTGCCAATGATACGAATGTTAGTATAGACCGTGCAGCAATTGCAGCAGAAATTTTTGCTCTTACGTCAGAAATAACCCGTATAGCTGAAGATACGGAGTTTAACACAATGAAGCTTCTTGACGGTAGTTTTACAGACAAAAAGCTTCAGGTAGGTGCCAATTCGGGACAGCAGATTTCTATTGAAATCACTTCTATGTCGGCTGAAAAACTTGGACTTACAGATGACGTTGTAGGAAGTGTAATAGCGAAGGCGGATGCAAAGGCAGATGATATTAGTAATATTATCGATCTTATGGATCATGCGCTTAGTGAGGTGTCAACACAGCGTTCAGCGCTTGGTGCTATCCAGAACAGATTGGAGCACACGATTGCCAACGCGGATAATGTTGCTGAGAACCTTACAGATGCAGAATCGAGAATCCGTGACGTTAATATGGCTGACGAGATGGTTACATTCTCGAAGAACAGCATCCTGCAGCAGGCCGGTCAGTCAATGCTGGCACAGGCGAACCAGTCAACACAGGGAGTTTTGTCACTGCTTCAGTAATTATATTGAATTATCTGGCTCTGTTTCATAGAGCAGACAGGGCCGATAATTAATATATTGATTCTTTGGGTTGGATTAGAAGCTGTATTGATAATCCTAGGTATCCGTATACTTTGATTTTTATCCGGGGAATCAAAAACAAAGAAACATGAAAACAAAATAAAAATTTGGTGTGGCAGGGATGCCATATACCATTTAATTCAAGGAGGAATGTATTATGATAGTACAACATAACATGACAGCGTTAAACGCTAACAGACAGCTTGGAATCACAGTAGGTCAGGTTGCAAAGTCAACAGAGAAATTATCATCTGGTTACAGAATTAACCGTGCTGGTGATGATGCTGCAGGACTCTCCATTTCAGAGAAGATGAGAGGACAGATAAGAGGTCTTGAGCAGGCTTCTACTAATGCGCAGGATGGTGTATCACTTATCCAGACAGCAGAAGGTGCGCTGAATGAGATTCACAGCATCGTACAGAGAATGAGAGAGCTTACGGTACAGGCAGCTAACGATACGAACGTAAGTATAGACCGTATGTCAATTGCAAAAGAGATATATGCACTTACATCTGAGATTACCCGTATTGGTAATCAGACAGAGTTTAATACGATGAAGCTTTTGGATGGTTCGTTTGGAACGACGGCTAAGAAAAAGCTTCAGGTTGGAGCTAACAGTGGTCAGCAGATTGATATAAAGATTAGTGCAATGACGGCAACAGCTATTGGTATTAAGAATACAGAAGTAGGAAGTGTAATTGCAAAATCGGATGCTACATCAGATGATATTACTGCCATTCTTGATATTATGGATAAGGCACTCAGTAGGGTATCGGAACAGCGTTCATCGCTTGGTGCTATCCAGAACAGACTTGAGCATACAATTGCTAACGCTGATAACGTAGCAGAGAACCTTACAGATGCTGAGTCACGTATCCGTGACGTTAACATGGCTGATGAGATGGTTCAGTTCTCGAAGAACAACATCTTGCAGCAGGCAGGACAGTCGATGCTTGCGCAGGCAAATCAGTCTACACAGGGAGTGTTGTCATTACTTCAGTAAATGTCACGCTATTTATGAATGTACACAAACAAGGCCGGCCTTTATAGCTGGCCTTAATTCTTGTCATATGGGAAAGGTATACCCCATATGACAAAATTATATGGAGGTTTATATGGACCAGACAATAATATATATTGAGAAGGTAAGCGACCTGGTAAAAGCAATATCAGAGCTGTTCTATCAGCAGAAGAATCAGGAGGCGCTTGCCGCTATGCCGAGTCTGTTAGACGGGATAATGAATTTAAGCGGCATGATTTCTGAAAAAGAAGGGATAACGGAAGAAAATAAGCAGGAACTTGTTAAGGTTATGGGCGATTCGCTTATGGCAATGGAGAATAAAGACTATGTATTGTTGGCGGATATTCTTCAATATGATATGATAGAGACACTTGACAGATATAAAGACATGTTTGTATGATATAATAATAAGCGGACCGGGCAAACTTGTTTGTGAGAGCGGGCAAGATTATGAACGAAGTTCATGATATAAGAAGCTGTGCAGAAATCATACAGTTGTGCGGCATGAAAGGAAACAGATATGAGCATATACGAAAAGAATATTGAAGCGTTAAAACAATATATGGCAAAAATGTACGACCGGATTGAGGAAGATATTACTAATTTTGATAAGGAAAAAGAGACGTCATATGAAGTTTTAGAGGCTCGCAACGGAAGCTTGTATTCACAGTATGTGTCTGACGGCAAATGTGTCAGGTTTAACAGTAATTACAACCCTGAGAGAGAAGCGGCAGGGTGGATTAAGCAATATACATTTGATGATTTTAAATCGACAATAGTAATGTTTGGGATAGCAGGGGGTTATTTTGCGAAAGAGCTCTTGGGCATAATTAATGAATCCTCGAACATTATATTAGTGGAACCTGAGAAAGAGATTTTTTATAAGTCTTTGCATTATTATGATATGACAGACTTAATTAAAAGTGAAAGAGTGTCAATCGCCATAGGAAAGACCAGTGAGAATCTGTTGTCAACATTTTTGGGAGCATACGTATATTGGACGAATGTTTATTCATTGAAAGTTGTCGTACATCCCGGATATGAAGATGTCTTTGCAGAGGAATACAATCTTTTTTATGAGGAAGTCAGGCATTATTCAGATATGATAGTTGTGGAGCGTAACACAGAGGAATATTTTGGAAAGGAAATAGCTTATAATACAGTTTCGAATATAGAATATGTTACTGATTCAAATTTTCTTTCAGATTTTGTTGGTGTATTTCCTGAAGATACGGTCGGTATTGTGGTTGCGGCTGGGCCGTCGCTTGACAATAATATATCGGTGCTTCACCAGATGAAAGGGAAAGCAGTTATTCTAGCTACAGATACTGCGCTTAGGAGCCTTCATAAGGAAGGTATTGTACCTGATTTTGTAATATCAATAGACCCGAGAAAGCCGATTTATTTATTTGAAAATGCAGGATTTGAGGAGATACCATTTTTATGCAGAATAGACAGTAATCCTGAGGCATTGCATCTGCATAAAGGACATAAGATATGGTCTAGTTCGTCTGTTTTCTTTGACCAGCTATATGAAAGGATTAAAAGGCCGGTGGATAATTTAAGTACAGGCGGTTCTGTTGCCACGGCTGCATTTTCAGCGTTGATTTCAGTTGGTATTAAGAATGTTGTATTGATAGGGCAGGATCTCGCATATAAGGGAGATATAACTCACGTGGGTGGTGAGGTTAGTGGAATAATGAATGAGGAAAAAAGCATTTGCTACGTCAAGGGCAACAATGGAGAGATGGTTAAAACAAGGGGGGACTGGCTCATGTTCCTCAAGTGGTATGAACGGGCAATAAGGGATTTGCCTGAAGGGATAACCGTTATCAATGCTACAGAGGGAGGAGCATATATAGAAGGGACAACCGTTATGACGCTTCAGGAAGTATGTGATAAATATTGTGAAAATGACCTTAATATAGACAATATAATAAAAGGTGTTCTTGATAACGGGCACTCCGAATATAATGCCGATATTATACAGTTTTTTGAGGAATGTGTACGAGACCTTGGCAGTATGGTAAGGAGTATTGAAAAAGCAGTAACACTTTGCGGCAGGTTTGAGAGAAAGTATAGTAAAACCCGTAAGCTAAGCCCCGAAGTATCAAAGTGTATAAGCGATATAAGCAAAATTAATAAAAGAATTGGAAATATGCCGGTATACTGGCTCATAGACGAGATGGTGAAGCATGAGGATATAGACAGTATCAAAAATATATATAACACGGAAGGTGACGAGTATACCGATAATATAAATATGATAAAGAATACAAAGCACATTTTTGAACTCACGCTTGCCGCCGCAAAGGAACTTAGGCCGGAGTTTGAAAAAGCGGTTGCTGCAATGCATGCCGATTGAGAGGTATGCAGGTTATCTGGCAGAATATGAGAGCCATTAAGTTCACGAAATATGAATAAACGAAACATGGAGAGTTGTGCTATGGAAAGTAAGAACATTCTGATGCTGCTCAGCAAGTCCGCATACGATGCGCTTGCATATTATATGCTTGAGCTGGGCAGTGCATTTGAAGGAATGGGGTATACGGTCGAGTACATTGACGGCAGGAAAGCAGGTTATGAGGACCTGCTTTATGAGCGTACATCAGGGAATGAATATCTGGCAATAGTTGCATGCAATGCTATTCTGACAGGCTATGAAAAGCTTGTTTTAAAGAATAGCATTTTTTGCTGTCTGATGTTTGACCATCCCGTTCACCTGTATGAAAGAATACAAATGGCGGACGAGAGGGTTCTTATTATTCATTGTGATTTAAAGAGCGCCGAATACATTGCAAGATACTGTCCAAATGTCGGAAGCGTTGGTTTTGTACCGCTGTCCGGCAGATATATTGAGAATTATGTACCTTACAGCGAAAGAAAGTATGATATCGTATTTACAGGCTCTAATATAGATTCGAAAAGTATATATGACACGTTTGTAAAAGAGGCTTCTGAATCGGATATCATCGTTGCCGATGAGATAATCGGGATTATGAAAGAAAATGTGTCACTCACTATGCAGGATGCGTTGTGGGTGTTTCTTGACAAACGTGGAATTGTATTACGCGACGAGGAGTTCCATCAGATCATGGGACAGATGCGGGCGGTTGAAACATATATGAGGGCATGGATAAGGGAACGGGTTGTGCGAAAGATTGCCGACTCCGGATATAGAATCCATGTATTTGGAAGAAACTGGGACAATTTTGGTTGTGTGCACCCTGAGAATATTATAATGATGGAAGGGCATGGAGATACTTCGCTTAGGGCGGTAGCGGACGCCAGGCTTTCGCTGAATGTCATGCCGTGGTTCAGAGGGGGATTTCAGGAGAGAATTGCCTCCGCCATGTTGTGCGGCTCGGTGGCGCTTACAGACACAAGTACATATATAGAGGAAAATTTCACCGACGGAGTTGATATTGCTATATATGATGCGGGGAACATTGAAAGTATTCCCGCGAGGATAGCCGACATACTCGATAATCCCCAAAAAGGCGGGAGAATAGCGAAAGCAGGCTGTGAAAAAGCCCGCATGTACCATACATGGGACAATAGGGCGAAAGAGATAATGGAAAATATAGAAGAAACGGCGGCATGGTTTCGAAAAGCGGGAGCTGCAGGGAAGGATGCGCCACAATGCGAGGGAACGGACAAGCCGTGTGTGTCTGTTATCGTGCCGGTGCACAATTCACGGACCACGCTTACGGAATGTATCGGAAACCTTGTCGCACAGACGCTTGAAAATATAGA
The DNA here is from genome assembly GCA_022790615.1 of Lachnospiraceae bacterium. Lineage (GTDB taxonomy): Bacteria > Bacillota > Clostridia > Lachnospirales > Lachnospiraceae > V9D3004. The sequence continues at coordinate 11,743 of JAAVXK010000003.1, read as the reverse complement.
GATAATATTTGTCGACGACTGCTCGACGGACGATAGTCCTGTTATTCTGAAACGATGTTTTGAAAATTATCCGGATAAGGTAAAAGTTATCACTCTTACGGAGAACCGAGGCCCCGGCGGGGCAAGAAACGAGGGAATTAAAGCGGCTTCGGGACAGTATATCGGTTTCGCGGACAGTGACGATATAGCGGATATTACTATGTACGAAAAAATGTACCGACATGCCGTAGAAAACGGATATGACATAGTTGACACGGGATATTACAAGGAGGAGACGGATGAGTATATTCTTTATACCGGCGACGACTGCGTTGGAACGCTTGATGATAAAAAGCGCAGCGAGCTGATATTCGGAGCCGGCGGGTATATATGGGCGAGGATATTCCGGTCAGAGATGATAAAAGATAATAACAATGCGCAGTACGGCCAGGGAGGGGTGTTCCGGGAAAAACGAATATTAGAGGATATGGATTTCATGCTCTACCAGTTTGCAACGGCGCGTTCCATTGGAACCGTAAAAGAAGTTCTGTATACTTACAGATATTACGACGGTTCAATATCAAAAAATACGGAGCCTGCATTTTACCGCGCTAACGCTTGCGAAGCGCTCAGGGCAAGCTACGAAAGACTGTCCCGCCTTGATAATTTTGAGGGCATCAGGACGGCGTTCGAGGCAATTGTGTACAAACTGTACTCGTGCATGCTGAATCAGACTGTTAAGGAATATTGCGACGGGAAGATAATACCGGGCAATCCTATTATAAAGGAGCTTGTCCGGTTCAAAGACAGTCTTACAAAAGAGAATTACCGTGACAATCCGTATGTACCGCGTGAACTGGAGAATGGCGATATTGCGGTTATGGATAGAATAGAGGTATTATATCACACATGACAATACGCTGAATATTATATAGTAACATTCTTATGCTTGAGGTTTCATGTAATGCAGCGTATTGCCAGTCTCGTAGATTCTTCCTATGCATACAAACACGGTTTGTATGGACAGGGTATTAATGTTGCGGTAGTAGATTCAGGTATAGCAAGGCATTATGACTTTCTGCAGCAATACAGATGCCAGATGTCAGGCAGAATATACGGCAGGAACAGGCTTATAGCGGCATATGACGCCGTGAGCGGAAGACATATGTTTTATGACGATAACGGGCATGGAACCCATGTGGCGGGAATAATAGGGGGCTATGGCAGTTCATTTATCGGGATGGCGCCTGCCTGCGGACTAATTAGCGTCAAGGTTCTGGATGCGAACGGAAACGGAAAGATAGAAAATGTCGTAAACGGCCTTGAATGGATTTTGGAGAACCGGATATTATATGATATAAAGATAGTAAACATATCGGTCGGCTCAGGCTCGGACAGAAAATATGACGAGGATTCCATTCTCGTTACGAAGGTTGAGGAGCTTTGGAACGCAGGTATGATAGTGCTCGCAGCAGCAGGAAACAATGGTCCCGGAAAAGGCAGCATCGGGGCGCCGGGCATAAGCAGGAAAATAATAACGGTAGGCGCTTCGGACGATAATATAATGTGTTATGACAGAAGCAAGGGATATATGAGAGACTACTCCGGCAGGGGGCCGACGCCGGGATGTGTGATGAAACCGGATATAGTCGCCCCGGGTTCCGGGGTTCGGTCATGCAGCCATAGGGGGCATAACCGTTATACCGTAAAGAGCGGTACGTCGATGTCAACCCCTGTTGTAAGCGGGGCTATTGCTTTGCTGCTCTCGAAGTATGAAAATATGAACAACAGAGAAGTTAAGATACGTCTTAAGAACACGGCTATAGATATGGGACTTTCTCATGACAGACAGGGCTGGGGACTTATTAACGTAAGAGCATTGTTAGAGGGAAAGAAGGATTATGAAAAATATTTTTAGCGATGTGTTTGGGACACTGAAATATAACTTTAGGAGTATATTTATATTTGAACTGACATACAGAATCGTCTGTGTCGTTTTGTTCGGAAGACTTGCAAAGCGCATGCTAAAAATTGTGATAGACAATACGGGATATAGTTATCTTACATTAAAAAATGCGGCGGCGGTAATGACGAGTCCGGTCACATATCCCATATTGATTTGTATGATTCTCCTGGCGGTTCTGGCGGCGGGATTCGAGATGTCGGTTTTATATACCGGTTTCAGGGCCGCGGCGGCCGGGAAAAATATGAGGATAAGTACAATGCTTGCCGGGGGCGGAAGGCGCTTTTTAAAAATGTGTACTCCGGGAAGCGCTCCGGCGTTAATGACGGGCGTGCTCTCTTATTTTATTTTCGAATTGATTCCGATATTTGATTTTGTAAAAATATCGAGAAGGGCGTACGACGTCACGAAATATATTTCCAATTACCGCCTTTTTCGTGCAGTTGCAGTATTTCTGATTGTTTTAGCGGCAGGATTTACATTTTATAATATGTTTGTATTCTGTTTTCGTATATTTGGAAATGAAAAGGACAAGAAGTTATACGAATCTGCACGCAGTTTTTGGAAAGGAAGGGAGTTTAAGACGGGTTTTGTGTACGCCGTATGGTTTGCAGTATATATATTGTGTTACACAGTCATATATTTTATCAGCATATTCATTACAACCTGTCTCGTCGTTTTATTTGCCAAAGAAAAGTATGAAATAATGCTTGTAGGTGAAATTGGAAGAAATATTAAGATTGTTCTAATATATTTTGCAAGTGTCTTTTCAGTACTGCTCGGTTCGGGGATAACGGTAGGCGTTTACTATCACTACAGGCCCGAACAGAGAGAGAATATCATCACATCGGGTTCATACGCAAACTTTCCGTGGCTAAAGAGGACGTTTACCGTGGTGGGATTAGCCGTGGCTGTGGGAACGGTGTTTTCGATTGTAGACGTAATAAGAAACGGCAATCTTTCCGGTATGTCCGGAATGGTAATAATGTCTCACAGGGGCGACTCAAAGGAGGCACCCGAAAATACGCTCCCGGCCATCCGTCTTGCAATAGAAAAGAATGCCGACTATGTTGAGATTGACGTCAGGGAGACAAAAGACGGGCAGATTGTCGTTATGCACGACGGCAGCGTTTTTCGAACGACCGGGGTCAAAGAAAATGTTTCCGATATGACGTACGACGAAATTCGGAGACTGGACGCAGGTTCAAGATTTTCGAGAGAATATGCCGGAACACGCGTACCGCTCCTTAGCGAAGTGCTTGAGGAGTGTAAAAGTAAAATTAATGTAAATATAGAAATAAAGGTGAGCAAGGACGACAGTCCTTACTTTATTAAGAATATAACGCATATGATTGAAAATATGAACATGGAGGAACAGTGTATATTCCAGTCGAGCAACTATGACTGTCTTAAGGAAGTAAAATCGTATAATATAGAGCTTCGCACCGGCCTGATTATACCCGGAGGATTCGGCAATTATTTTAAGGATGATAATGTTGACTTTTTCAGCGTCAACTCTGCGTATCTTCGCGCGGACAAGGTTGACAGCGCGCATGAAAACGGAAAGAGACTGTATGCCTGGACGGTTAACAGCTACGACGAACTTATGAGGATGAAAAGTATAGGGGTTGACGGAGTAATTACGGACAGGCCGTTGTATGCCAGAGAGGTAATAGACGGAAACGAGGGAACACAGTCGCTTGTGTCATATATTAAAATGCTTATAAACTAATCTGGGGAAGCGCTGATTTAATCAGCGTTTCCCTATTGCTATTTTCACCGGAAGTTATTATACTATAGGGTAATACTTCGGGAGGCAGGAGGAATCAATATGGACATGCTGAAATGGATGAATTCGCCCAACTACAGGAAACTGGAGTTTGTTGAGGAAGAGGCGGCAGCAGGCATACCGGGTAATTTTGTGGAACCGAATGTTTTATTTGACTTATTAATAAGGGAGCTTAAAAAGTATCATCCGTCGAACGAGCTTGATATAATATATAAAGCATACGACATATCAAAGGAAGCGCACAAAGAGCAGAAAAGGAATTCGGGAGAGCCTTATATTATTCATCCGCTGTGTGTGGCGATCATTCTTGCGCAGCTTGAAATGGATAAAGAGACTATTGTCGCAGGAATACTTCACGACGTGGTTGAAGACACGAGATATACGGTGGAGGATATTACCGAATTGTTCGGCGCCGAAATAGCGCTTTTGGTAGACGGCGTAACAAAACTCACAAAAATTAATTATATGGCTGACAAGGTTGAGAGACAGGCGGAGAATCTCAGGAAGATGTTTCTTGCAATGGCCAAGGATATAAGGGTAATCATAATTAAACTTGCGGACAGACTTCACAACATGAGGACGCTTGGGTTTATGAAACCTGAGAAACAGCGGGAGAAATCAAGGGAAACCATGGATATATATTCACCCATAGCGCACAGGCTTGGTATATCGAAGGTTAAGATAGAGCTTGACGACCTTGCATTGAAATATCTTGAACCCGAAGTTTACGAGGATTTGCAGAAAAATCTGGATTCCATGCGGGTTGAAAAGGAAGAATTTATAAGAAAAATTGTAGCTGATGTAAGCGAGAACATAAAAAATTCTAATATAGAAGCTAAGATTGACGGACGCGTCAAACATTTATTTTCTATCTACAAAAAAATGAAAAACCAAAATAAGTCGCTTGAACAGATATATGACCTGTTTGCAGTCAGGATTATCGTGGAAACCGATCAGGACTGTTATGCGGCGCTTGGCGTGATACACGAGATGTATAAGCCAATTCCGGGAAGATTCAAAGATTATATTGCAATGCCTAAGCAGAATATGTACCAGTCGCTGCATACGACGCTCATCGGGCCCGAGGGACAGCCGTTCGAGATACAGATAAGGACTTACGAGATGCACAGGACTGCAGAGTACGGTATTGCCGCGCACTGGAAGTACAAGGAAGGAGCAGACGGCAAAAAGTCGCAGGACAGCGAGGAGGCAAAGCTTACATGGCTTAGGGAAATATTAGAGTGGCAGCATGAGATGTCTGACAACAAGGAATTTATGAGCCTTTTAAAAAGCGACCTCGATTTATTTTCAGACAGCGTATACTGTTTTACTCCGTCGGGGGACGTCAAGAACCTGCCTGCCGGCTCTACGCCTATTGACTTTGCCTACAGTATTCACAGCGCCGTGGGCAATATGATGATTGGGGCGAGAGTTAACGGAAATCTTGTCACAATTGATTACCAGATACAGAACGGCGACCAGGTTGAAATAATTACATCAAACAATTCAAGAGGGCCGAGCAGAGACTGGCTTAAGCTTGTCAAGAGCACGCAGGCGAAAAATAAGATTAACCAGTGGTTCAGGGCCGAGTTCAAGGAAGAAAATATATCACGCGGAAAAGAGCTTTTGGCCGCATATGCGAAAAATAAAGGCATACCGCTTCACGAATACTTAAAAAATGAATATACCGAGCCCTGTTTAAGAAAATATGGGTTCAGGGATTGGGACGCACTTCTTGCCTCGGTGGGACACGGCGGTCTTAAGGAAGGCCAGATCGTCAACAAGCTTTTGGAAGAGCACCGTAAAAAGACTAGGAATGCTATTACGGACAGGCAGATTATTGATAAAATAGAGGAGAACAATTCCAAACCGCAGGACGTTAAGAATATGGGAAACCATAACAAGAGCGGTATAGTAGTAGAGGGAATTGACGATTTGGCAGTAAGGTTTTCAAAGTGCTGCAGTCCGGTGCCGGGTGATGAGATAGTTGGATTCGTCACGAGGGGGCGGGGAATTTCAATCCACCGTACGGACTGTATTAATGTAATCAACGTGTCAGAGGCCGACCGTAAAAGAATCATAGAGGCTGAATGGAGAGTTCCTGAAAATAAGGGCCAAAAGGAGATGTACGACACTGAAATAGTCGTTTTTTCTGAAAACAGGAACGGGGTATTATTAGACATCACCAAGCTGTTTACGGAGAAAAACATTGAAGTGAAGTATATGAACATGAGAACCTCAAAAAAGGAGAAATTAACTATAGTTATCGGTTTTGAGGTCGAGAGCAAGGAGTTTTTAAGAGCGCTCGTTGAAAAAATCAGGATGATAGAGAGCGTAATCGATATAGAAAGGGTATAACTTAAAAAGGAGACGTTAGGGATATGTATATCAGGCATATTGTTGTTGGTGAAATTCAGACGAACTGTTACATTGCGGGTGATGATGCAGCGGGCTCGTGTATAGTCGTTGACCCGGGAGACGAGGCGGACAAGATTATTGGAACGGCGCGCAGGGATGGAAGAGAGATTGCCGCCATCCTGCTCACTCACGGACATTTTGACCATATAGGAGCTGTCGGCGTAATAAGGGACAAATGCGGGGCAAAAGTATATGCGTGTGCGCATGAAAAAGAATTGTTAGCCTCGCCGTCACTGAATCTTTCGTCAGGCTTTCCAAGGAGCATGTCAGAAAATGCTGACATATATGTGCAAGACGGGGACATGGTAAATGAGGCTGGATTATCACTCAGGGTTATAGAAACCCCGGGCCATACTTCCGGAGGGGTATGCTATTACTCCGAGACAGACAAGGTTCTGTTTTCGGGCGATACGTTATTTGAGGCTTCGATTGGCAGAACGGATTTCCCTACCGGAAGCGCGGGAATACTAATAACATCCATTAGGGAAAAGCTGTATGTTCTTCCGGACGACGTGTCCGTATACCCTGGACACGGCCCATACACTTCGATTGGATTTGAAAAGATGAACAATATGTACGTACAGGTATGATAAAATGATAAAGCTGATATGCAATAGTGAAAGAAATGAATACGATATAAGGCCGCTTGTCATGTCTTTTTTTCCGGGTGAAACTGTTGAATATATTATAGAGGACTCCGCACAGATAGAAGGGATGTTACACAAGATTCGCAGTCATGAACTGGAAGATAGAAATTCAGGCAGGGTGATATATCTGCTTCTTGAAGATACGAACATCAGAATCTGCACGAATGGTAAAGACAAATCGGAGGCCGGAAGTAAACCGGACGTAGAATACAGGGCGGATAGTGCGTATATATCGTATGAAATAAATAACGCAGACAGCGTATGCGCACAGGGCTTCATATATGAAGATATTGAGTATGCGGCGGTACCGGACTCCAAAAAATACAGGGATGATCTAAAGAGGCTTATTTACAGGATATTAAGCAGGGCAGCCGGAAAGGGTAACAGATGGGGTACCCTGACGGGCGTAAGGCCGTCTAAGATAGCGATGGGATATCTGAAGGAGGGACTTAGCCGCGGCGAAATAATAGATAAAATGAGGGAGGAGTATTACTGTTCTGAGGAGAAAGCCTCGCTCTGCGCCGACGTTGCCCAAAATGAACTCCGTATTCTTGATAGGATAAATTATGAGACCGGTTACAGTGTGTATATCGGAATCCCCTTTTGTCCCACGGTTTGTAACTATTGTTCATTTTCCTCGATTTCGTTAGAAGGACTGAAAGATGGCGCCGCGCTTATGCGGGATTATCTTCGGGCTCTTGAAAAAGAGTGTGCGGCGGCTGCCGGACTGTTCCGGGATAAGAGGCTGTCCAGCATATATGTTGGAGGAGGGACGCCGACGGCCCTTGATGAAGAATGCCTTGCATGGCTGATGAGTATTATAAGGGATAACTTCGACGTGGACGGAGTATACGAGTTTACTGTCGAGGCCGGCCGGCCCGACAGCATTAACGAGAAAAAACTTGCTATACTTAAAAGTGCGGGAGTGACGAGAATATCCATCAATCCGCAGACAATGAAGCCTGAGACATTACTGTTAATGGGAAGAAAACATACGACCGGACAAGTTAGGGAAGTGTTCAGGCTTGCCAGGGATATGCACTTTGACAATATTAATATGGATTTGATTGCAGGCCTTATGGGTGAAAGTTCGGGCGACTTTAAAAATACGATAAGCGCCATAGGGGAGCTTGCCCCGGATAGTTTTACCGTTCATTCGCTCGTAGTAAAGAGGGCCTCAAAATATAGATTGCAGTGTGAGAATGACGGGCTGGCCGCATGCGGCTGTGACACGGGAGCGGACGCCGTTGAGAAGATGCTTGATATGGCTGCGGAATTTGCGGGGAATGCCGGATATATACCGTACTATATGTACAGACAGAAAAATAAATCCGGACTTGGAAGCAATAACGTGCTTGAGAACGTCGGATATTCAAAGCCGGGCAGAGAAGGAATATATAATATAGTTATTATGGAGGAAAAACAGACTATAGCGGCATGCGGGGCCGGAGCGTCGACAAAACTGGTTGGTTTTGGCGGACGGATTGGCCGGTGTGAAAACGTAAAAAACGTAATGCAGTATATTGACAGGATTGATGAAATGATTGAGAGAAAAGCCAGACTCCTTAAGGCATTTTGAGTAATTTTTATGGACAAATGTGTAATCAGGTGGTAAAATAAAATTACCTGTACAGTAGGTTAAAACATAAAAAAGAAAAAGAAATGTTATAAGTGAGGGAGTAATGTATATGGAGAGGAAAAAGGGGAAAGCAGGCCGCAGCATCCGTTGGACTTTGCTTGCAATGTCGGTTGTTCCTTCTGTTTTGGTATCGTTATTATTGGGTGTTATTGCGATATCAACTATGAGGACGGGGATGGAGCGGGAATCGCTTGAGGCGTTAAAAAATCTTTGTACTGCAGTCGGCTCCGGATATGAGGCAATGTCTTCCGAGCCTTTTTTGCTTAATGAGGACGGACATCTTGTTAAAGGTTCCTTTGATTTGAGTGCGGATGAGACAGTTATCGACAGTTGGACAAAGGGCCTGGACGCCGACGTCACAATATTTTATGGGGATACTAGGATGTCCACTTCGCTGCGGGATTCTGAGACGGGCGAACGTATTGTGGGAACAAAGGCGTCTGATGATGTTATCAAAGAAGTGTTGGAAAATGGAAATGAATATCTGACCTCGGATATAGTTATTAATGGAAAACCATACTTTGCGTGTTATCTTCCAATTAAAACGTCTGCCGGTGAAATTGTCGGAATGGTTTTTGCGGGACAGCCCAAGGAAAAAGTGGAGGTACATATAAATAATAGTATAATCAACATTACTGTACTTGCGATAATTCTTGCGGTTATATTTGTTGTTTTTTCTATAATCATATCTGGCAGGGTAGTAAAAGCGGTTAACGGTACGAAGCAGATGATTAACAATCTTTCCGCCGGAAAACTGAATAATAAGGCGAAGGGTAAGATTACCAGACGAAGGGATGAACTGGGAGAGATGGCGAGGGCCGTCGATGCGCTCGATAATAAGCTGTGCGATATCGTAAGCAATATACAGAGTTCGGCAGGTAAGCTGTTGTCTTCGGGCATGGAACTTGAACAGCTTGCATCCCAGACAAGCCGTAATGCGGAAGAGATAAATATGGCGGTAGAGGATATTTCAAAAGGCGCAACCTCACAGGCCGGGGACACGGAGTCCGCGACGGGCAGCGTTATCAGCATGGGGAATATAATTGGGGAGATTGTCGATAATATAAGCAAGCTTAACGACGAGGCTGAAGAAATGCAGTGTCTGGAAAGTGAATCCACCCAGATTATAAAAGAACTCAGCGCTTCCAATGATAGGACGGCGGATGCAATATATAAGGTGTCTGAGAACATACAGGCGACAGATAATTCGGTAAATCGTATTTCCGTTGCGGTTGACCTGATTACGGAAATTGCAAGCCAGACCAACCTGCTGTCACTGAATGCTTCAATTGAGGCTGCGAGGGCAGGCGAGGCTGGAAGAGGATTTGCAGTTGTCGCCTCTGAAATACAGAAACTTGCGGAAGAGTCCAATCAGTCAGCGCAGCAGATTTCAGAGATAATCACTGTACTTTCGGAAGATTCACGGAATTCACTACTGCTTATGGACGAGGTGAAAGTCAATTTGAAAGACCAGCAGCAGAAACTTTCCCAGACGCTTGTAAAATTCGGAGACGTCACTTTGGGCATTGAGGAGTCAAAGAAAGGAACAGATGTAATAAATGTTCAGGCAAAGGAATGCGACGTCGCGAGAAACAATATTGTGGATATTATCTCTAACCTGTCGGCCATTTCAGAGGAGAATGCAGCCGCCACGCAGGAGACAACCGCGTCAATGCAGGAGTTGAATGCTACTATCAGTCTTCTTGCAGATTCGGCTTTGAACTTGAAGGAGCTTGCAACTGCACTTGAAGAATATACGGGTTATTTTAAGCTTTGAGGATGTTTTGACATGTGAAACGCCCTGCAATTTTGCAGGGCATTGTTTGTAATATAGGATATTTAATGCAAAAGAGGTGCCTTATAGATGAATAAATCAGAGAGTGGAAATGTTGTGGAGGATATCGGCCATGACTTCGCCGAGGCAGTATCACACGGGATGATTGTAAGCGAACTGGCTGTTTTGGTTGCAGAGGAACTTGGAATGGATAACGGATTTTGCCGCAGCATTGCAATAGCCGGTTTCCTTCATGATATAGGAAAACTTAGGTTGTCTGAGGAACTGCATTTTGACAGATCCAAGGCAATGGTTGTTGAAAAAATGAAATATGTTAGGATGCATCCCACATTCAGCAGGGATATATTATTTGATAATAACTTCGAGGACGATATATGCAGAATTGTTTATCATCATCATGAGAACAATGACGGCAGCGGCTATCCAACCAATATATCGGAGGAGGACATACCTGTAGGCGCCAGAATTATAAGGGTATGCGACGTATATGCCGCGCTCATATCCACAAGGTCATACAGGGAGGCGTTCAGTGAACAGATGGCCGTTCAGCTGATGATAGAGGAGGCAAAGCATTTTGACATGAAAATATTTCTTGCATTTATGAGAGTTATACATTCAGAAAGATATTGTAAGGTTGAAAAACTCTTAGAAAGAAAAATTGAAGATAAGGTTATGGAATATTTTGCTAATGATTTGCTCCAAAATATATAACGGGATATTGTTAATAATTAAACAATATATTTGCTAAAAAAATTTGTTATATAAGTCTGTACAAAAGTGATGTTAGCCATTAAAATAGAAATATTATTTATGTAATGATATTATAAAAAACTGAAAGGATTGATGCGCAATGGCAGAATCAATGAAAGGGTTACACAGAACCCACAGATGCGCCGAGCTCGGAAGTGCCAATGTAGGGGAAAAGGTAACCGTTATGGGCTGGGTACAGAAAAGCAGGAATAAGGGAGGAATCATTTTTGTCGACCTTCGTGACAGAAGCGGCATTTTACAAATTATATTTGAGGGAAAAGATATTGACGACGAGGGGTTTGCAAAGGCGGAGAAGCTTAGGAGCGAGTTTGTCGTTGCCGTTACCGGAGTTGTGGAGTCGAGGGGAGAGGCTGTCAACGCCAATATGGCTACGGGAGAAATTGAGCTGCGTGCAAATGATATTAGAATTCTATCCGAATCGGAAACGCCTCCGTTTCCAATCGAGGAGAACAGCAAGACGAAAGAGGAGCTGAGGCTTAAGTACCGTTATCTCGACCTTAGAAGACCCGACGTTCAGAATAATCTTATGCTTAGAAGCAGGGTTGCGGCTATTACAAGACAATTTCTCGCCGACGAGGGATTTCTTGAGATAGAAACGCCGATTCTCAACAAAAGCACGCCTGAGGGCGCAAGAGACTACCTTGTACCGAGCAGGGTCCACCCGGGACAGTTTTATGCCCTTCCGCAGTCGCCGCAGCTGTTCAAGCAGCTTCTGATGGTGTCGGGTTATGACAGGTATTAT
>JAAVXK010000114.1 GCA_022790615.1 Lachnospiraceae bacterium | reverse complement strand
GATGCGGGAGGCGGGTAATATTCTTGCTACCGTTCATGAAGAACTTGCTAAAATGATTGAGCCGGGAATTTCATCATATGAACTTGACAGACATGCTTATGAGATGATTAAAAAGTTTGATTGTGAGCCGTCGTTTCTTAATTATGAGGGGTATCCGGCGTCACTGTGTGTATCAATCAACGACGAGGTTGTACACGGAATTCCGAGTAAAAAAAGAAAGCTGCATGACGGGGATATAGTGAGTCTTGACTGCGGGGTAATATATAAAGGGTATCATTCGGACGCAGCAAGGACATACGCCGTGGGAAACATATCGGACAGGGCAAGAGAGCTTATAGACGTCACAAAAGACAGTTTTTTTGAGGGAATCAAATATGCCAAAGCAGGGAATCATCTTTATGACATATCGAAAGCGATTCAAAAATATGTTGAAGAAAGAGGTTTTACCGTGGTAAGGGAACTTGTGGGCCACGGAATCGGCACACGAATGCATGAGGAGCCGCAGATTCCCAACTTCAAACAGATTGGCAGAGGAATCAGGCTTAAGCCCGGTATGACGCTTGCTATTGAGCCGATGATTAATGCGGGCGAGAAGGATGTCTGGTTTCTGGATGACGACTGGACGGTTGTAACAAGGGACGGGGAATATTCGGCCCATTATGAAAATACCGTTTTGATTACGGAAGGCGAGCCTGAGCTGTTATCAGTCAAAACAGGCACTACAATTGAACAGGAAATGAACAGGAGGTAATGTATGTCAAAAGCAGATGTTGTAGAAATCGAGGGTACTGTTGTGGAGAAGCTTCCAAACGCAATGTTCCAGGTGGAGCTCGAAAACGGACACAAGGTACTTGCACACATTAGCGGAAAGCTCAGAATGAATTATATAAGAATTCTTCCGGGCGACAGGGTGACTTTGGAGTTATCACCATATGATTTGACAAAGGGCAGAATAATATGGAGGGATAAATAAATATAAAAATCCAATAAAGTCCTTGAAATTATTCTGTCACTGTGTTACACTAGGAAACGGACTTTTTGAAAGGAGGGTGTTACTGTGAAAGTTAGAGCATCAGTAAAACCTATTTGCGAGAAATGCAAAATTATTAAAAGAAAGGGTAAAATCAGGGTAATCTGTGAAAACCCTAGACACAAACAGGTACAGGGATAAATGTTTTCCTGCCCGGGGCAGGTTGTTTATTCGTGCTTTTTGTGTTGCAGTCATAGATAAAATTATCTATGGTATTGTGATACCGTGGGCAGCGTGATTAACTGCCTCAGCAATACCGTCCATTTTGTATTGCTGGTAACTGCTGTATGGAACTCTCACATATATGCTGTTATTGCGGTTTAAAGCGGCTGGGGTAATGGTGTGATTAAGTTTGGACAACTGTGGAGCAATCCGGTTACATACATTACAGAATCAAGACATTTATTAAATTATATCGGAGGTGTAAAACACACATGGCTCGTATTAGTGGTGTAGATTTACCAAGAGAAAAACGTGTAGAGATAGGTCTTACCTATATTTATGGAATTGGAAGAACCAGTTCAAAACGTATTCTTGAAAAGGCAGGGGTGAGCCCTGACATTCGTTGCAAGGACCTTTCTGACGAGGATGTTGCAAAGCTTCGTGAAGTCATCGATGAAACTATGGTGGTTGAAGGTGATTTGCGCAGGGAGATAGCGCTCAATATCAAGAGATTACAGGAAATTGGCTGTTACAGGGGTATTCGTCATAGAAGAGGTCTTCCGGTGCGTGGACAGAAAACTAAGACAAATGCAAGGACCCGTAAAGGACCAAAGCGTACTGTGGCGAATAAGAAGAAATAAATAGGAGGGATATCTCATCATGGCTAAGAAAGTAGTAGCAAAGAAAACGACTAAGAAACGTGTCAAGAAAAGTATTGACCGTGGACAGGCGCATATTCAGTCATCTTTTAATAATACAATTGTAACTCTGACTGATACGGAGGGAAACGCAATTTCATGGGCTAGCGCCGGTGGACTTGGATTCAAGGGTTCAAGAAAATCAACTCCATACGCTGCCCAGATGGCAGCCGAGGCAGCTGCACAGGCGGCGCTTCCTCATGGTCTTAAATCCGTTGAGGTAATGGTAAAAGGACCAGGTTCAGGCAGGGAGGCAGCGATTCGTGCATTGCAGGCCTGCGGAATAGAAGTGACAAGTATCAAGGACGTTACACCGGTACCTCACAACGGTTGCAGACCGCCTAAGAGAAGAAGAGTTTAATTGATTATATAAGATGTAGGAGGATATATAAAATGGCAAGAGATATGACACCGGTTCTTAAAAGATGCAGGTCTTTAGGTCTGGAACCGACATATTTGGGAATTGATAAAAAGTCCAACAGGAATGCTAGGGAAGGAAGAAAGCCAAGCGAGTATTCACTTCAGCTCAAGGAAAAACAGAAAGCAAAATTCATATATGGAGTTCTTGAGAAACCATTCCGTAATAACTTTAAAAAAGCCCAGAAATTAAAGTATGGTACAGCAGGTGAAAACCTTTTGATATTGCTTGAGCTCAGATTAGACAACGTTATGTTCCGTCTCGGATACGGCAGGACAAGAAAAGAGGCAAGGCAGATAGTAGGACATAAGCACGTCCTTGTAAACGGCAAACCGGTTAATATTCCATCATACCGGGTTAAGGTCGGCGACGTGATAGAAGTTAAGGAAAAATATAAGAGCGCGCAGAGATACAAAGATATACTTGAGGTGACAGGTTCAAGGCTTGTTCCTGAGTGGCTGGATGCGGACCATGAGAATTTGTCAGGCGTGGTTAAGGAAGTTCCGACAAGAGCGCAGATAGATGTTCCTATTAATGAAGTGCTTATCGTCGAGTTGTATTCTAAATAATTAGCAGCTCTTGCAAAACCCAAAAGGAGGGGCCGAAAATGTTTGATTTTGAAAAACCAAAAATAGAAATTGACGAGATTTCTGAGGATAAGAGATATGGACGTTTTGTAGTAGAACCTTTGGAAAGAGGTTACGGTACAACTTTGGGTAACTCGCTGAGAAGAATTATGCTGTCATCATTGCCGGGCTGTGCGGTTAGTCAGGTTAAAATTGATGGCGTTGTTCATGAATTCGCTGCCATCGAGGGCGTGAAAGAAGACGTGACAGAGATAGTAATGAACATTAAGAATCTGGCGATTAAGAACAATAGTGAAAATAATGAAACCAAGACTGCATATATTGAAGCTGAGGGTGAATGCGTCGTTACGGCGGGAGATATTCAGGTTGACCAGGATATTGAGATTCTCAATCCTGATTTGGTAATAGCCACACTTAGCGGAGGAACGAACTGCAGACTGTTCATAGAAATGACAATAACGAACGGCAGAGGATATGTCGGTTCTGATAAGAACAAGACAGAGGATATGCCTATAGACGTTATTCCGATTGATTCCATATATACGCCGGTTGAGCGCGTCAATCTCACGGTTGAGAATACGCGTGTCGGTCAGATTACAGACTTTGACAAGCTTACCCTTGACGTGTATACGAATGGAACGCTCGGCCCTGATGAAGCGGTCAGCCTTGCGGCAAAAGTACTTAGTGAACATTTAAATTCATTTATTGATTTATCGGATGCGGCTTCGAATGTTGAGATAATGAACGATAAGGAACCGGATACTACTAAGAAGGTTCTCGAGATGAATATTGACGAGCTTGAGTTATCAGTTCGTTCTTACAACTGTCTGAAGCGCGCAGGTATTAATACCGTAGAGGAGTTATGTAACAAGACTTCGGAGGATATGATGAAAGTCCGTAACCTTGGACGCAAGTCGCTTGATGAAGTTTTGGCAAAACTGAAAGAACTTGGCTTATCACTGAATCTTGGTGATGAGAATTAGAATATTATAGGAGGTAAGCAGATAATGGCAGGTTATAGAAAGCTTGGCAGAACATCCAGCCAAAGGAAGGCTTTGCTTCGCGGCCAGGTAACAAGTTTGCTCTATCATGGAAAAATTGTTACGACAGAGGCTAAGGCAAAAGAAATTCGTAAAATTGCAGAGGGCTTAATAGCGATGGCGGTGCGTGAGAAAGATAACGTAGACGAGGTGACTGTTAAGACTAAAGTATCAAGAAAAGATAAAGATGGCAAAAAGGTGAAGGAAGTTGTGGACGGCAGAAAGGTTGCCGTATACGACGAAGTAGAGAAGACAGTGAAAAAGGAACAGCCTTCACGCGTACATGCGAGAAGACAGATGAATAAAATTCTCTATGGAGTGACTGAAGTTCCTGCCGAGACAGCCGGACGTAAAAAGAATACCAAGCGCGTTGACGTGGCTGATATGCTTTTTGACAATATTGCACCTTTGTATGCAAACCGTAACGGCGGTTACACGAGAATTGTCAAGATTGGCCCACGTAAGGGCGATGCTGCAATGCAGGTTATTATTGAACTTGTAAAATAATATCCATATTTAATACAGGCATGGAAATAATTTTATTATTTTCATGCCTTTGCTGTTTTAGACGGCAATTTTAAATTAGTTTATGTAATTAAATGCCCTAGGGTACATTATTGCATATGTATGAGACAAAGAAAGATATATGAAGTATTAGCACCCTGTTTGTAGATGCTTGTATAGACCGGGATACCGGACAGGTAAGCTTCGACGGCGATGAATTCAGGGAGGTTGTAGAATTCTGCAACAGCTTTCCGCAAAGTAATGAATTATGGTCTGATTACAATGAGGTAAAAAAGATGTTTAGTGCGGATGATATTAACCTCATACGCGAGATGATAAAAACGCTGCGGTAAAAACCGATAACAGCGCCATTTGCTCCATTGTGGAAGCCGGACTAAACGATTATTTTGACGGAAGAAAGACTCTGGACGAACTTGTAAATGTACTGCAGGACAGGGTTGGCAAGTATGTCAATGAGAATAAATGAGTGTGAATTATGACGGCTGAATAAGCCGCGGCAGAAATACATTAGGTAATACGTAAGGAGTTATAATGTTAAGAGAGATAACAATCGGAAAATATTATCCGGCACAGTCGGTTATACATAAGCTTGACCCAAGGGTTAAGCTTGCCGGGACTGTATTATATGTGATTTCATTATTTCCGTATAGCACGGTGGAAGTATATTTGATTGCGTCGCTTTATCTCGCGGTAATGATTACGATATCACGTATTCCGGTCCGTTATATGATTCAGGGTCTGAAACCTGTTATCGTCCTTATAGCATTTACGGCAATATGTAACCTGTTTCTTACCCCTGGAATGGACGCCGTGCTTGCGGTCGGCAGCGTGCGGATAACCCGAAGCGGAATAAAAAAAGCGGTATTCATGGTCTTAAGGCTGATGTACCTGATAATAGGTTCTTCGCTTTTGACTTACACAACAACTCCAAACCAGCTTACCGACGGTATAGAAAAAGCCCTGAAACCGTTGAACAGGATTAAAATACCGGTTCATGAATTTGCGCTTATGATGTCGCTTGCGCTGCGGTTCATTCCGATACTTATGGATGAGGCTGAAAAGATTATTAAGGCGCAGTCAGCCAGAGGGGCGGATTTTGAAGAAGGAGGCTTTGTAAGGAAAGCCAGAAATATTATTTCCATCATTGTGCCGCTCCTGGTATCGGCAACGAGACGCGCAGGGGATCTTGCGCTTGCAATGGACGCCAGATGTTATCACGGCGGAAAGAACAGGACTAAGCTGAAACCGCTTACGTACTCCGCCAGGGATTTTGCGGGGTATGCTATTGTCGTGTTATATTTTATTTTGATAATAGCGGCGGGGCATTTGAATGTTGTGAGGGTTTGAATGAATACATTTTTAACATTTAGAAATTTTGGTGGTTATTATGAAAAGGATTATGCTTATAGTTGCGTATGACGGAACAAATTATCACGGCTGGCAGATGCAGCCAAACGCGGTTACAATTGAACAGATTTTAAACGAGGCGCTTTCCGGTCTGCTCTCGGAGAAGATTGAAGTTATCGGTGCAAGCCGCACCGATGCCGGCGTACATGCGGAGGGGAATGTCGCTGTGTTTGACACCGGAACAAGAATCCCACCTGAAAAGATAAGTTTCGCTGTTAACAGAATGCTTCCGGACGATATAGTAGTACAGGAATCATTTGAGGTTGAGCCTGATTTCCATCCAAGAAAATGCGACAGTATCAAAACGTACGAGTACAGGATTCTTAACAGAAACTTTAACCTGCCGGTGAAAGGCAGGAATTCGTATCATTTTCACCGGAAACTCGATATAGACAAGATGAGGCAGGGTGCGGCATATTTTGTTGGCAGGCATGATTTTAGGAACTTTTGTTCATCACATACACAGGCAAAGTCGACTGTCAGGATCATTTATTCGTTTGATATTGACGAGGTCGGTGACGAGATTGTTCTGACCGTGAGCGGCAGCGGCTTCCTCTATAACATGGTGAGGATGCTGACCGGAACGCTGCTTGACGTCGGGACGGGCCGGATGGCGCCTGAAAAGATTCCGGGGCTTCTGGCGGCGGGAGAGAGGGTACACTCGCCGAATACCGCGCCGGCAAGGGGATTGACGCTTTTGGGGATAGAGTATATTTAGCCGTTTGTCAGTATGTAATGTATATGTAATTTTTTCAGGATAGTATGTATATATGAAAAATATATACATACGAGGGGGATATATATGAAAAAGATTATGTTGGCAATATTGTTGGTATTATGCGTGGGTGTAATGACAGCGTGTTCCGGAAACAGCGGTAATACGGACGCCAAAGCTTCAGAATACATATTCAAAAAGTTTGAACTGGATAAGGGGAAAGACATAGCGAGATGTCCGTTTTTGAATGGAAACGATTTTTACTATATTTCATATCCTGATCCCGATGAGAATGATGATGCGGCATGGGAGGAACTGAAAGAAAACGAATACAAGGGCAGCGTGCACCGGTACAAAATAGATAGCGGGGAGGATGCTGTACTGTTTGAAATAAAGAATGCTTCCGATATAGAAAGTTTATATGTGACGGAACAGAATCAGATAAAATTATTATGCAGGTATTATAACGAGGACGCGGGTGTTCATGCGTTATGTACGAGAACACAGGACGGAGCGGAGATAGGCTTGGTATCGCTTACCGATAATGTCAACGCTGCTTTAGACGGCGGCGGAACAATAGAAGAAGCGTATTTAGAGCGGGATGGACAAATATATCTTTCCTGCGTAGGTTTAGAGAGCGGAAAAAAAATTATTGTAAGATGCGACATGGAAGGTAATGTGACGGGAAGCGTAAAATTAGACGACTATATAGAATATATAGACGGCGTCTTTTTGGATAATGAGAAAAGACCGGCTGTGGAGGCAAATAGTGATGAAGGCCTTACATATATGTACCTTGACTTCGAAAAAGGGGAGTGCGGGGAGACAGTTGCCATTCAGGATGAGGAAAATAAGTATAAGTTTTCTTCGAAGATACATGGCGGAGGTTTATGGTCAAAGATATATGACGGTCATGGAAACGCCGCGTGTTATGTCAGGGATATTGCCGGATTGTGTTCGTACAATGCGGCGGAACAGAAAATAACTTATCTCTTTGACTGGCTGAATTCAGGAATAGTAGGAAACAATGTATATGATATAATGCCATTAGAGGACGGAAGGTTTTTATGCGAATGCTTTGACGGTATTGAGATGGCATATGGTATTATTGAAGAATTGAAGGATGGAAAGAAGAGAAAAATAATAAAATGCGCCATACTGGACACAGAGAACGACTGCGGACATACTCTGCAATATGATATAATTCATTATAATAATATTAATGCGGATTATAAGGTAGAGTTAATAAGCTATGAGAATTCATCGAATCCGATTGATGCATTTGCCAAAGATGTTATTGCCGGCAATGTTCCGGATGTTCTTGATATATCAGGCGTAGATGTTGAAAGTTATATCAGGCAGGGTTTTTTTGAGGATTTGGCGCCGTATATGGAAAATGACGGCGAGTTTGGCAGGGATTATTATGTAGATGGTCTGTATGACGCGATTGCGGAAGATGGAAAGCAATATTACGCTGTAAAGTCCTTTAGGCTGGATACAATTGCTGCAAGGGCTTCGGACACGGAAAAGTATAAGGACGGTTGGACAATATATGATTTGATTGATTATTACAACGCAAAGCCGGAAGGAACATTACTTTATGATTATGACACCAATAGGGAGATATTTAAAAGATTAGCCGCGCCGTTTGTAGATGATTATATAGACCGCGATACCGGACATGTAAGCTTTGACAGCGATGAATTCAGGGTGCTTGTGGAGTTTTGCAACAGCTTTCCTCAAAGTAATGAACTGTGGTCTGATTACAATGATGTAAAAAAGATGTTTAGCGAAGGTAAAATTCT
>JAAVXK010000140.1 GCA_022790615.1 Lachnospiraceae bacterium | reverse complement strand
GTAATAAAGATAAACAATATAAATAAAGATAAACAATATATAGGAGGAACTTGAAATGGGACAGATTATTGGTGATGGAATTACGTTTGATGATGTACTTTTGGTACCTAATTATTCAGAAGTAATACCAAATATGGTCGATTTATCCACAATGCTTACTAAGAAAATCCACCTTAACATTCCGATGATGAGCGCGGGGATGGACACCGTTACGGAACACAGAATGGCTATAGCTATGGCAAGGCAGGGCGGCATCGGGGTTATTCATAAGAACATGTCTATCGAGCAGCAGGCAGAAGAGGTCGACCAGGTTAAGCGTTCGGAGAACGGAGTTATAACCGACCCATTTTATCTTTCACCTGACAATACGCTTGACGACGCAAACGACCTTATGGCCAAGTACAGAATTTCGGGAGTGCCGATAACGGAGGGAAAGAAGCTTGTTGGAATCATTACCAACAGAGACTTAAAGTTTGAGACTGATTTTACGAAGAAGATTCGTGAAAAAATGACCGCCCACGGCCTCATTACGGCAAAAGAGGGGATTACGCTTGAGGAGGCGAAGGATATACTTTCACAGGCGCGAAAGGAAAAGCTTCCTATCGTCGACGAAGTTGGAAATCTGAAAGGTCTTATAACAATAAAGGATATTGAAAAACAGATAAAATACCCATATTCGGCAAAGGACTCACAGGGACGTCTTCTCTGCGCTGCGGCTGTCGGAATTACGAATAATATGGAGGAGCGTATTCAGGCGCTTGTAGAAGCCAAGGTAGACGCGATTGTAATCGATACCGCGCATGGACATTCGGCGAACGTAATTAATACGGTAAGGATGATTCGTGAAAAGTTCCCTGAGGTTCAGATTATTGCAGGAAATGTTGCAACGGGAGAGGCGACGAGCGCACTTATTGAAGCCGGCGTTGACGCTGTCAAGGTTGGAATCGGTCCCGGTTCAATCTGTACTACCCGTGTAGTTGCCGGAATCGGCGTTCCTCAGGTTACGGCGATCATGGACTGTTATGCGGCTGCAAAGGAGCACGGCATCCCGATTATTGCAGATGGGGGAATCAAGTATTCGGGAGATATGACAAAGGCAATTGCCGCGGGTGCAAACGTATGCATGATGGGAAGTATATTTGCCGGATGCGACGAAAGCCCGGGAGACTTCGAGCTTTATCAGGGAAGAAAATATAAGGTTTACAGAGGCATGGGTTCGATTGCCGCCATGGAAAATGGAAGCAAGGACAGGTATTTCCAGGCCGAGGCAAAGAAACTTGTTCCGGAAGGCGTTGAGGGCCGCGTTTCGTACAAGGGAACCGTCGAAGATACCGTATTCCAGCTTATGGGAGGCCTGCGTGCGGGAATGGGTTACTGTGGAACGCCTACTATAGAGGAGCTTAAGCAGAGAGGCAGATTCATTAAAATATCCGCGGCCTCGCTCAAGGAGAGCCATCCGCACGATATTCAGATAACGAAGGAAGCGCCGAATTACAGTGTTGAGTAAAAAAAGAAACGGTAATCTAGTTAAAATAGCTGCCGCAAGCGTTGTATGTATCGTGATGATTGGCATATTAGCACTTATATGTCTTGTCATTTCAAAGAATGTAAGAGAAGATGAACATGCGGAGGTTTTGGGTGGGCAGGACTCGGCTCTCATAGAAGATTTTTTAACGCCCAATGAGTACTCGAGACCCCAGAAACCGCTCAAAAAAGTGAAGGGCATCGTCGTTCACTATACCGCCAATCCGGGAACTGACGCAAAAGCCAACAGGGATTATTTTGAGGGCTTGTCAGTCTCGGGAGCGACTTATGCGAGCAGCCATTTTGTAATAGGCCTTGACGGCACTATAATACAGTGCATACCGTTAAATGAAATAGCATACGCGTCAAATGACAGGAATGACGATACAATATCTATAGAATGCTGTCATCAAAAGAAAAACGGAAAATTTACGGAAGAAACATACAACTCGCTTGTCAGGCTGACGGCCTGGCTGTGCGGGGAATACGATGTTTCGGAAAAAGATATTATCAGACATTATGACGTTACCGGAAAACTGTGTCCGAAATATTTTGTAAAGCATGAAGATAAATGGGCACAGTTTAAGGATGACGTGAAAAACTACTCCGGGCAGGGTCAGGCTGCGGCTGAGTAAATATGTATTTAAAGTGCAAGCGTAATCTCTTTGCCGGCAGATACATATTCGGTGAATTCGACGCCGGCGGCATGCAGCATATTCTTTGCGGCTATTATTGAGCTTGTGTCGGCATATTTATCGCTCAAATATATTATCTTTCGGATTCCCGACTGTATGATTGCCTTTGTACATTCATTGCACGGAAACAGGGTTGTATATATTTTGGAACCCCTGAGGTTCGTTCCGGTGTAATTTAAAAGTGCGTTCAGTTCCGCATGGCATACATAGAGATATTTTGTGTCGAGGGGACTGCCCTCGCGTTCCCATGGGAATACGTCGTCGCTGCAGCCTATCGGCATACCGTTATATCCGACGGACAGTATTTTGTTATCTTCACTGACGATGCATGCCCCTACCGATGTGTTTGGGTCCTTGCTGCGTTCTGCGGACAGGAGCGCTATACCCATGAAATATTCATCCCATTTCAAATATTCCTGTTTTTTCATATACGACCTCCGTTGTTGACACCAAAAAAGCTGCTACATAATGTAACAGCTTTCATATATTGAATTAAACTTAAGCTAGTTTGTTAACGGCAAGTGTAAGCCTCGATATCTTTCTTGAAACCGTATTCTTATGATATACGCCTTTTCGCTGTGCCTTGTCTAATTCTGAAATTGCATTTTTCAATGCAACAGCAGCCGCTTCAGAATTTTTTGCAGCGATAGCAGCATCTACCTTTTTGACAGCCGTCTTTACTTTAGAACGAATTGCCTTGTTACGGTCAGCTTTCGTTTTGTTAACTAATATCCTTTTCTTTGCAGATTTTATATTTGCCATGATTACACCTCCTATGTATCTGGATTCATAAGCAGCCGTAGGGAGACACGAAATCCTACTTATGCATACTCGAGTATTGTAAAGTATATCCATTCATATGTCAACCCTTTTTAATAAATTTCAATACATTTCAATACATTATTAAGCGATTGCACTGATAAATTTTTGCTCTTTTTTAATTATTATGGGTATTTACAACTAATTTAAAAAAATGAGTATATTAAAAACGCATTTTTCATACTATATTTAGAGAGGTGATGTATATATGGAGAGAAGAACGGACCTTGCGCTCGAGGTTAGGGAGAGCTTTGAGGGCGACGGCGGAGAGATTGAAGGCGTTTCTTTAGACAAGGAAAATGTTTGGCTTGATGAAGAACATAAAGACAGCATGGAAGTCTCCACGGTAGTAATCATGAATGAAAAGGGTAGACAGGCTATGGGAAAGCCTGTAGGAAGCTATATTACAATGGAGACGGGCGACGTTATTAAAATGTCCGACGCACAGTTCGATAATGTCATGAAAGAACTTGGCAGCAGAATTGAATCGCTTACAGGCGAATTAAAACATAAAAAGGTTCTTGTAGCGGGACTTGGCAACAGGTATATAACCGCCGATTCGCTTGGACCCTACGTTGTGGACGGACTGGACATTACGAGACATTATGTGAAGGAATTTGGCGAGTCATTTCTAAAAAAATTTGGAATGGGTGAGATGTGCGCTATTGCACCGGGAGTCATGGCCCAGACCGGAATGGAATCGGAGGAGATTATAAGCGCGGTTGTCGGAAAAACTAGGCCTGATATAATAATAGTCGTTGACGCGCTTGCTGCCAGAAGTGTTTCAAGAGTGACAGCTACAATACAGATTACCGATACAGGAATCAATCCCGGTTCGGGAGTGGGTAATCACAGAATCGGACTTAACGAGGAGAGTATCGGCACGAAGGTGATAGGCATAGGCGTTCCGACCGTTGTTGAGGCCGAAGTAATTGTAAGGGACAGAATTGAGGAATTCATGTATTCATGCGGGTTAAATGATGACGAGATATATGAGTTCTTAGAGGATATGTCGAAGACGGCGATACGGGATATGTATGTGACGACAAAAAATATAGATGAGTCAGTTGAAAGGATGGGAGAACTAATTGCAGGCTCGATTAATGCGATTACACATTCGGCGTGACATGATAAAAAATGTTCCGCGTATTTTTTTCGGCATTCTGACAGTATTTGTCGTATGCCTGTCATTTTCCGGTTTTTCTTTTAACATTGGTAATTTGGGAAGTATGGTTAGCCGCTATGTGGTGTCTTCCAATCCGGTTGTTGATATAGTGAATAGAGTATCTACTACTGACGGGGCAAGGTTCCTTGCCTGTACATATTTTTTGGAAGATTATAATCCGCTTGACGTATCGCTTTTGACAGGACAGAAAGACAACTATTCGAATGTTAATGTAGGCGAAATTAGCGGAATAGTCGGTGATTCAAAATATACGCTGTACGAGAAAGTTATGGATGAAAATGACGAGGTCAGTGGAAACATTGAACTTGTAAACGGCGACAGTTACAGAGAAAAGGGCAGTAAATCCGATAAAAAAGACGATAGTAAGAATAATGATAATGTAAATTCCGCAGACGCCGTGATTCAGGCAATGTCAGGCAGGATTGCCAGCGAATCGGATATACTTGCAGGTTTTAACAGCGACCACTCTACAAAATATCTTTTAAAGAATTTTTACATAGTTGACTCGACAACATCTGTCAAGCCCTCGTTATTCAAAGTTGATAAAATGCTGGCTAAGAATTTTAAAATTGACAAGTCAAAGTCAGATACGCCGCAGATTTTACTATATCACACACATGCCGCGTCAGAAGGATTTGCTGACAGCAGGCAGGGGGATATTGAGGACGGCATAGTCGGAGTAGGAAATGACCTTACCAAAATTCTAACGGAAACGTATGGATATAACGTGTACCATGATAAAACGCCGTATGACATGATTAACGGAAAAATAGACAGAAGCGCGGCCTACGCGAAGGCGCTTCCCGCCCTTAAACAGAAGCTTGCCGAATATCCTTCTATCAAACTTATCATCGACCTTCACCGGGACGGCGTCGGCAGCAATGACAAGAGCCTTACAATAGTGAACGGAGAGAAGACCGCTAGGGCAATGTTTTTTAACGGACTGAGCAGAAACAGCGTACACAAAATCAAATATCTCAAAAACGAGCACCTGTTTGGCAATCTTTCATTTAGTCTGCAGTTAAAATTAAAAGCGATGGAGCTATATCCTGACTTTACGAAGCCCATATACTTAAAGGGGTACAGATATAACCTGCACCTGCTCCCGCGCTCGCTTCTAATCGAGCTTGGTAATCAGAATAACACGGTGCAGGAGGCAAAAAATGCGGCGGCTCCGCTGGCGGATATTATAGACGCGGTGCTTTCAGGAAGATAATTGGCGAATATTATTACAATTATTTTCCCAAAAGCATTCCGTTTTAGTACCAGCCCGGTACCCAACCGTCGTCTTTGGTTTTCGGGTCTTCAGTAGGTTTGTTCATTATTGAATTCGGGTCCGGAGTTGTCTTTGTATTATTGTTATTGTCCGGTTTTGGGGTCTGCGTGGGTCTTGGCGTCTTCGTTGTATTTGGTTTACCGTTCGGCTTTGGAGTCTTTGTGGCCTTTGCTTTATTGCCTGCAGGCGCCGGCGTTGTAATTTTATTACTGCCGGGCTTTGGGGAAGACGCCGAATGATTGGTCTGTGTATGATTAGTAACGGACTTTTTGACAGTGACTTTGCAGTTCAGTGTTTTTCGTCCGATTTTTGCAAGTATCTTTGCCTTACCTTTTCTTTTTGCGGATACGACGCCTTTTTTGTTAACAGAAACGGTTTTCTTCTTTGTGCTGCTCCATTTTACCGTCTTTTTCCCCTTGTTTTTTACCTTTAACGTATATGTTTGACCAATCTTTAAGGTTATTTTCTTTTTATTGAGCGAGGGGGGCTTAATCTTTGCATTTGCTGACGGTGATAGCAGCAAGGAAAGTGCGAGCGTATATATTAAACACCTTTTTTTCATCAACTTTACCTCCTGACAAAATTACTATTACATTATGAATTATAACGCATATTTTCAAACTTGTATATAATGAACTGCATATATTTACCTATATTTGATATAGCCATATTGAAAATATTATTGTATAATTTAAAATAATCTTTTAAGTTGATTAGAAAAGCAAATTTATCATTATTATAATTAATCATAAGGAGACCGGCTATGAGGATAAAAAACGGATTCATGCTGCGCGAGGTGGCCGACTCGTATGTTGTAGTAGCTGTTGGAAAGCGTTCGTCGGAATTTAACGGAATGGTTAGCCTGAATGAAACGGGAGCGTTTCTGTGGAAGGCCATGGAGAAAGATATTATGAAGGAGGAACTGGTGCAAGCCCTTCTGGATACATATGAAGTTTCAAAAGAACAGGCGGTTGATGATGTCGATAAATTCATTGCAATGATTACTGAGAATGGGTTTGCGAAGGAGTAAACGGATGGCGGATTATCAAAACGAGGATGGAAGCCGCATGGAACGGGCTATAAGGGAGAATGGAAGAATCGTTTCCGTACCGATAGGTAAGAGCATGTGGCCTATGTTGAAAAACCGTAAGAACCATATTGTTATCACCGCGGTTACCCGGCCGCTTCGCAGATATGACGTTCCGATGTACCGGAGGCCCGGAGGGAGTTTTGTACTGCACCGGATTATTAAGGTGCAAAAGGACGGAGGGTATGTTATATGCGGCGATAATCTCTGGCGCAAGGAATATAATGTACGTGATGAAGATATAGTCGGAGTGCTTGCAGGATTCTTTAAGGGAAAAAGGTATATTGATTGCGAGACAAACCATCTGTATCATGCGTATGTCTTAGTCTGGCGTTTTCTGTATCCTTTCCGCAGTTGTCTCTTACTGTCAAAAGGGTGTTTTGCAAAGGTGAAACGTAACATAACCAGACGGAGAAAATAAACGCCGCAGCCGGACAGTAAGTATTATTCAAAC
Source organism: Lachnospiraceae bacterium (assembly GCA_022790615.1). Taxonomy (GTDB): domain Bacteria; phylum Bacillota; class Clostridia; order Lachnospirales; family Lachnospiraceae; genus V9D3004. The sequence continues at coordinate 1,841 of JAAVXK010000140.1, read as the reverse complement.
AAACTGAAAGGAATCTCAAAATCCTCATCTGAATCCTTATTGTCTGAATGGACTTCGCCTGAACCGGTATTGTCCGGGACATCATTGTTCAACCCCGCGTTATTCGAACCGGTACGGTCTGATGAGGTGTCTGTGTTATTGCCGGTAATTCCCATGATGACTGCGGCCAGACATACCAGTACGACACATGCCGCTATAAAGTAGGTAATGAGTGTAGACAAGTTTTTTTTGTCATGATTTTCGGTTTTCTTTTTTTTACGTTCTTTATTCATGTAATAATCTCCGTTTTAATCTGTACTGTCAACAATAACCAGCGGTGACGCTGGTTATTGGATAGCAAAATAAAATATGTTATGTAGAACTATTCAAAATAATGCTATACGTAATCTTCTCTGCCAATTAAGAAATTAATCGCGGAGCATATAGTATTATTCAAACCCTTCAAAAGGGAAATCTCCGCCGCCGCTGCCAGGGTCGACAGGATTGGTAGTTAAATCGGATGTTGTTATTATATCATTCTCATCAAAATATACAATATTATAATCAAGAGCGATATATTCTTTCTTTTTCTCTTTCATATTCTTAATTAATCTCCTTTACACATATTGATAAATAATAGGAATAATAGGCTTGGGATGCGTTCAATTGTTATGAACGAAATGTATAGTATAGTACATCATTTTTGTAAAATTTTTTTTAGACGTTTTTTGCACATTTGTCAATATTATTTGCTTGCAGTTGTTTATTTTTGTGCAATATTAACAAAAATAATGGGAAGATTTTGTGCATAAATGTTTTTTAAATTGTTGGTAATTTCTTAGGCAATATGGTAAAATTTTGATAGGGATTAGGTTTTGTTATGGCAGAAAGATTGTTTTGCGTATAGTGAAGTATAGTATATATTACAAAATATTAATGAAAAACATTAGTAAAGAATAAGCAGAAGCATAGAAGAATCATAGAGTTAAGAAACAAGAAACTATGGAAAATGAAACAAGAGAGTTAAAGAGTAAGTAATGAGAAGTATGAGTTTTTAAGAATTAGGGGGGTAAGAAATATGGTTATTTCCAAAAATGCTAAAAGATTAATGGCATATTTACTTACGTTTGCATTTGTTCTGGCAGGCTTTGCGTTCACACCGAAAGCGGCCGGAGCGGCCAACGATGCAGATGCGGCAGTTCCGTCTGTAAAGGTTCTTGGAGCAACGCTCAGGATTGATAATGTTAATGGAACCCAGTCGCTTCGTCTGGGAATTGAGGTTTCCAATGCAAGCAGGGCAAAAGACTGTGGCATTATAATTGAAGCGAATGGTAAGACAGTTACCGTGGCCACAGATGTGGCGAACGATATCGCTAATGGTACTAAAAAGCACACGGATATGTATTCTGTTGACGTTGAGGGCGACAAGGTCATATATTCGGCTGTCATTACGGGGATTCCGGTAAGTTCTTTTGACAAAGTTTTTGACGTACAGGGATATGTAAAAGCGATTGATACCGTGGAAGTCGGAGAAGATGAGAAATACGCCGATTCGGGCGAACCGGTGGAAAAGAGCGTAAGCGGCGTGGTCGCAGCTTTGCAGAAAAAGGACCCGACCGTCAAGTTAGATGAAACGGGTGCGCTTGTAAGGGAGAAGGCGGATGGAACTATTGAAAAACTTACGAATGACGATATGATTTTTAGTGAGGATGAGCCTCCGGTAGAGCCGACAGACACACCGGCGCCAACGGAGCCTCCGGTAGAACCGACGGACACACCGGCGCCATCAGAACCTCCGGTAGAACCAACGGAGCCTCCAGTAGAACCGACAGACACACCAGCGCCAACGGAGCCTCCAGTAG
>JAAVXK010000077.1 GCA_022790615.1 Lachnospiraceae bacterium | reverse complement strand
TGATGCCCGATGAGTATAATGGAAGTTCTTACATTATTACTTGTTTTATTTGCGGCACTGTCTTACATAGACAATCATAAAAAGAAATAGCATCCCTACCCGTCCAAAGTAGAAGGATGCTATGTCTTTTAGACAATCATAATTTTTACTGAGGGCAATCGGAGATTCAATTCCGATTACTTCTAAGTAGATTATACACCAGAGCCGCTTGATTTTCAAGTGGCTCTTTCAATTTTCATTTTTTCAAATTCGAGTTTGGGTCTGTTACTGTTTATTGCATCATTATCAAAAGTGGTAAAATGGGGGTAAATTTCTATGATATTCCCCCAGAAGCCTTGATATTTCAGATGTTTCAGAGTTTTGTTAGCGTCCTGCCATGGCAGACAAATAATATTTTTATCATATCAATAATTCCTCCTGAATTAGTTGCTGTGCGTGTTTTGACACCGTTTATAATTGTTTATCTATATTGCAAAATATAATAAATCAATCGCATTTACTACATCAAAATAATAATAAATTTATTTTCATTTTTATAGTTTAACAGAAACGAAACATTTATACCACTATGATTTATAAAATATCTACAATAAATAATTATCAGACACTTAAACAGCAAAAAATTCCCGCCAAATCAGGCATGCCAACGGTTTGCACATCATATTTTGTAAAAAGTCATTAAAAAAATTGTAGTAATAACAATATCTCGCCTTACAAGTGAACTTGATAAAAATATACTAAATAATTTCCTGCCATCTTGCCGTAAAGACTGTTAGTGTGATAGACTTACCTTAGCTGTAACAAGTATCTATAAATGAAAGGATAAGGAGTTTTGATATGAAGAAAATACTTTGCTCAACGGGAGCGCTAATCAGCAAATATAACGACTTGGATTACAGGCTCATAGAACCGCTGTCAGAACAACTTGGATGCGACTCGTTTGAATTCATGATGTACAGGGCATGGGAAAATCAGACGGATGAGATTATACATACGCTTTCGGAAATGAATGTGGAATTTCCGGTTGTACATGCGATTAAACATATCGGGGAGCAGATTAGCAGGGGGGACAAGGGTGATTTTGACAATGCGCTTGGACGCTATGAAATATGCTGTAAAGTTGCAGAAGGAATCGGCAGCAAAAAGATTGTAGTGCATCTCTGGGGCAGCATGCCGTCGGACAATCACTTCGAAAATAATAAGTTAATGTATAAGGAACTCAAAGCAATTTCTGATGCGTACGGCGTTGACATGCTTGTAGAGAATGTCGTCTGCAACAAAAAGGACCCAATGAGCAGGCTGTTAGAGCTTTTTGAGGCATATCCTGACATGAACATAGTATATGACACCAAAATGGCGGCATTTCACGAGCAGATTGCACGCATATATGGGGATGATGTAAAGTGGCTCTGGAGGAACGGTCATATTAAGCATCTGCATATAAATGATTACAACGGAGGGTACATGGACTGGGGCAATTTGGCGGCGCTGCCTATAGGCGCCGGAAAGATTGACTTTGATACATTCTTTCAGTTTATAAAAAATGAGCAATATAATGGTGATTATACTATAGAAGCAACCGCATTTAAAAAAGACGGCGGCATTGACACGGATATGCTTAACAGGTGTTTTGAGACGGTAAGGAATCGTATATAGGGAAGCGCCGATTCTATCACTGTAAATACAATTTATTAAATGGTCTGACTTGATGTTTTCTAATATGCGTTTCGCGTATCCTTAGAAAATACAATAGTCGGGCCATTGTTTTTTATGGAAATAACAGGGCGTTTATCAGATAAATGGATAGACAAAATGTTAACATATTATATAACAGTTGAATAAAAATAATAATTTTATTCAACTATAGCCTGTAATTCCGGGGAAATATTATAATACGATTATTATAAAAAGTTAATTATTAATTAATTGACTTTAGTGTATTACGAATGTAATAATACAAATATATTTTGTTAAGTATGTATATATTATATTGAAATGTTGATATTTATTTGTGCAATTTGACTGCCGGAGCAATGGGGATATGCCGGAAAGCATGGATAAGCGGGAAATATTGCTTTTGGTAACGGTGCGGCGGTGAAAGTTTGAAAGAAAGGGGGAGAACTGGGGTGAACGTATTTACCGTACGGCTGGGTCAGATATGCGTCAAATATATATAGATTTTAGAAGGCTATTTTTAACTATAGGTGTATAAAAACATAATTGGAGGTTTGAAATGGGAAAGAAAATATTTAAGAGATTTATAAGCAGCATTATCATTTGTGCATTTGTTCTCGGTACAATTGTAACGCCTGCTTCTGATTCAAAGGCAGCTTCGGCAAATCTGCTTAACACGTACGGCGCGCTTCTTGGGCGTTCGGGAACATGTATTAATTCATGGCAGCTTACAAATCAGTCGACATTGTCGCATGTGAAATCACAGTATAACAGTATTACGCTTGAAAATGAGATGAAGCCGGATGCCATGCTTGGGTATTCGCCATCTCTGATTTCAAAGGAGCAGGCTAAGAATCTTGGTTATTATGTGCCTTCTTCGTGTACGGAGACGTATCTTCCTAAGATAAATTTTGACACGGTAGACAAAGTATTAAAAATATGTTATGAGAATGGAATTGGAGTACGCGCGCATACGCTCGTATGGCATGCACAGACGCCGGAGTGGTTTTTCAGGGTAGGTTATTCGACCAACTACGGTTATGTTTCCGAGAATGTTATGAACGCACGTATGGAATATTATATAAAATCAGTTATGAATCATGTATATACGAGCCAATACGGAAGCGTCGTATATGCGTGGGATGTGGTGAATGAGTACCTTCACGCGACCAACTCCGGCTGGGAGGGCGTATACGGTAAATGCGGTACAAGGCCGGCGTTTGTAAAGAGGGCTTTTCAGTACGCATATGACTGTATCAAACACTTTGGACTTACAAATAAAGTCGGACTTTTCTACAATGACTTTAATACATATATGGAAGTAAACGACATAATCACAATGATTAATTATATCAACTCCGACGGAAAGATATGTAACGGCGTTGGCATGCAGTCGCATCTGGGTACTACATTCCCGAGCGTCGATTATTATACGTCCGCGCTTAAAGCGTTTGTAAATGCGGGCTTTGAGGTTCAGATAACGGAGCTTGACGTTACGAACAAATCTGACGCCGACCAGGCCGCATACATATATAACCTTATGAAAAATATTCTTGCCATCAAGAAGAACGGTGGAAAGATAACGGGACTTACATTCTGGGGATTGTCAGACGACGTTACATGGATAAAGGGAGAGAGGCCGCTGCTGTTCTCAACTTTGGGCAACCCGAAACAGGCTTATCACAGGGTTCTGGCGGCATATACGGATTCCGGTTTTAGCGTTGGGGGAGGTACAGGCGGTAATACCGGTGGAAGTTCATCGGTTAATAACAATTATACAAAGCTTAACAACGGATGGTATTATATAAAGAATACGCACTCCGGAAAATACCTTCAGGCGGCGAACAACACCGGAGCGAATGGAACTAATGTTGAAATTGGCACGGGAAGGGGAGCCAAAGCGCAGAGATGGTATCTCACCAATTCGGATAATGGATATGTAACGCTTAAAAACGGACTTGGATATATGTTAGACGTCCGCTATGGAACGAATGAGGATGGCGAGAATATACAGACATATTCCGCGAATGGCGCGGACGCGCAGAAGTTTAAGGTTGTGAATACTTCAAAAGCAGGCGTATATGGACTTACAACCAAGGTGTCAAATGACAGAAGGGCGCTTGATGTATACAATTTTGGAACGTCCGACGGAGTCAATGTATGTCAGTGGTACTACAATGCAACGGCTAACCAGACATGGACGTTTGAACCTTGCGACAACGCTGCAGGTACAATATCAGATGGATGGTATTACATAAAAGGAGTACATTCACAAAAATATCTACAGGCAGCAGGCAACATGGGCGCTAACGGCGTCAATGTTGAAATCAGTGCCGGAACTGGAGTGAAGGGACAGAAATGGTATGTTACCAACACCGGAGACGGCTATGTAACGCTTAAGAACGGACAGGGATATATGCTCGACGTGCAATATGGCGCTAAGGATGATGGAACGAATATACAGACATATTCCGCCAACGGGGCCGACGCGCAGAAATTTAAGATTGAGAAGACTTCAACATCAGGCGCATTTGGAATTACAACGAAAGTATCATCCGGAAAGAAAGGGCTCGATGTGTACAATTACGGAACGTCAAACGGAACGAACGTATGCCAGTGGGCTTACTATGCTTCGGTAAATCAGCAGTGGATATTTGAGCCTTGCAGCAACTGATTTTTGGACGAAAGTGATGAAAAAGCAGTGAATGGGTAATAAAACAATTACTGGGTGAATCAAAACTATATTTAATTATAATATAAATAAATAATGTTATAATTATAATAAATAGAGTGCCGCAAAATACGGCGAATTTACAATATGACATTAAAAGCTGCAGAATATATGCGCTTCATATTGTGGAATTCGGTTATTTTGCGGCATTTTATTAAATTGCAGGCGCAGATTTTTATCATGAGTTTTTATCTATTTGTTTAGTAGTTTTTTATAGTATAGTTTTTGTTGACATTTATCAGATTTGGCTGTTATAATATGCTTCATTTAGTGAGAATTATGCGATGGATGAAATTAAGAGAGGGCAGGAATAGGGAACATGTTAAGTAAATTTTTTGGAGACAGGGCATTTTATAAAAAAATTCTTTTTGTGGCCGTGCCAATCATGATACAGAATGGAATGACGAACTTTGTCAACTTCCTTGACAATATAATGGTTGGAGGTATAGGAACAGAGCAGATTTCGTCGGTTGCGATTGTAAATCAGCTTATTTTCGTTTTTAACCTCTGTATATTCGGGGCGATATCGGGCGCCGGAATATTTTCCGCGCAGTTTTTCGGTAAGAAGGATATTGACGGCGTGCGAAGTACGTTCAGATATAAAATATGGATTGCGTTTATTATAACTTCCATCACTATCATTATATTCACTCTGTTTGGCGGGGATATAATCAATAAGTATCTGCAGGGCTCTGCTGACGGCGGAGATATGGCCGTTACACTCATGTGCGGAAAACAGTATCTTTCAATTATGCTGTTTGGTCTGCCTGCGTTCATGGTTACGCAGATATACGCCAGTACGCTCAGGGAAGCCGGGGAGACCATCGTTCCGATGGGGGCCGGAGTTTCGGCGGTTGTGGTCGATTTGGTGTTCAACTGGCTTTTGATATACGGAAAGTTTGGTTTTCCTGAGCTTGGAGTAAGGGGAGCGGCAATTGCGACAATGATGTCCAGGTATATAGAGGCGGGTATAGTTGTATTTTGGACCCACTATAAGAGGAGACGTTTTACGTATATTAATGGAATGTATAGAACGCTCAAAGTTCCGGCAGTGCTGCTTAAGGATATTTTAAAGAAAGGACTTCCACTGCTTTTGAATGAGTCGCTTTGGGCCGGGGGAATGGCTATACTTGCACAGTGTTACTCGGTAAGGGGACTTGCGGTTGTAGCGGGAATGAACATATCAAACACAATCGGGAATCTTTTTAACATAGTATTCTTCGCTATGGGGGACTGTATTTCGATAATAGTAGGTCAGCTGCTCGGTGCCGGTAAAATGGAGAAGGCAAAGGACACTGACAGGAAGATGATAACATTTGCGGTTCTATGCAGTATGGTTGTCGCCGTAGTGTTATTTACATTTGCACCGATGTTTCCTGAGAACTACAATGTAAACAGCCAGTCCAAGGAGCTTGCGGCGTCGTTTATGAGGATTGCGGCATGCTTTATTCCAATGGTATCATTTTTACATTCATCGTATTTTACACTGCGCTCGGGCGGAAAGACTATAATCACATTTCTTTTTGACAGCGTGTTTATGTGGGTTGTGAGCGTTCCTGTTGCGTACAGCTTAAGCCATTATACTGGTATGCGGATAGAATATATCTATATATGCGTAAATGCGGTTGACATAATAAAGTGCATAATTGGGTTTGTTCTTGTAAAAAAAGGCGTGTGGCTCAACAATATAGTGGAAAGTTGTCCTAAAAATTGATTTACATGCATATATTATCTTAGTATACTGTATCATTTACATTTCGCCAAATGACCTGCCTGCATTACTATCTGCTGCGCCTGCTTTTGTCGACGCAGCTCTGCCGCAGCGCCTCGTTCAGCGGCCGCTTGTGCCTCATTCAGCCGCCGCAGTGCCTCGTTCAGCCGCCGCAGCGCTTCATTCGGCCGCTGTCCCGCAGTCATTTTGCCGTTTTGCAGGCCTTAAAAATTCATCCTTCGTCATTTATCTGAAAATGAACAGTACAGTACACCAGAGGTGATTTTAAGTTTTTTATGGAGAGCGGATTATGTCAAAGAAAACAACAATAACAGTAATACTCGGTCTGATTATTATTTTTATTCTTGCCGTGAGAATTATGGGCGGTAAAGTGGAAGACAAGCAGATAACCATTACGCCTGAAACGGATATGTCGGCGGAAAATCTAATTGACAGGGCGCATGTAGCCAAGATGATTGCGCTTCTTGGATTCAGCTATGACGACATGACGGGAATTGAGCTTCCAAGTACATATTCGGATATTGGCGAGGGAAAATGGTATGACAGATATTTTGCAGCCGCGTGTAAAATGGGTGTTGTGTGGGGAAACAATACTTGCAGACCGGCTGATTATCTGACGTATGATGAGTGTGAAAATATATTAAAGAGCATGTATACCGGGGCAGCAGAGAGTATAACGGCTGCAATTAGCGGTATGAGGAACAATAAAAGCAGTTCGGATGCTGTCAGCGGCAGCAGTATTGTGCAAAGTGATGAGAAACCAAAGCAGGATTACATATCCTCGGATGAATGGCTTATCCTTTACGGTAAAATGATGAACGGTGAATTTGGCGTACAGCATCGTGCAGTGAAAGAGGAAAATCTCATGCTTCTATCTATTATTGAGAATACGGACTCTTCATGGCAGGTTGCAACGAGCGGCGGGGCTTATCATTTTGACGGGTATGCACTCGACGCATACACGAATGGAACGATTACAGTACTGACGGACGGCAACGATATTATATATATAAAAGGTTTCAGCAACGAGCCCTGTACAATTAATAACGCGTGGGTAAGCGCATGCGATGAAAGCAAGGTCGAGATGTATTATGCGGGTGTTGTAACGAATATGTCGTACACTCCGGGAGTAATAACAGACGCCGCCTCATGGAATGGAATTGTTGCCGACATAGTTGTGGAAGGGGGCAGCATCACATCTATAACTCCAAAGACCGACAGGAGAAATGATAAAATACTGTCGATGAATGACTCCGTTGTGGAAACTGCCGCATATGGTAGAATAGCGATTTCACCGGAATGTAAAGTGTACGGCATATATGACAATATCCAGACGATGACGCTCGGCAGCGTACCTATAGGCTATAATGTAACGGATATTGTCGTAGATTCGAATTCGAACGTGTGCGCAATGATTATTACGTCCCAGGTTACGCCGGCGTCAATTCGTGTAGCGGTCAAGACGTCTGGATTTAAGGAGCAGTATCATGAGAGCATTGTGCTTAATTCGGATATGGGTATGACGATAACCCAGAACGGCGCTTCTTATGAGGCTGCCGCCGGACAGAAGGTTGAATATAGAAAAGACGGAACAGAACTTCAGAATGGCAGAATCACAGTCGTGCCTGCGGCCGGAGGGCATATAATACTTGAAAATATTAAGAGAGGTTATAATAAACCTGCATACAGGGGAGTGATTGAGCTTGCTCTTTATGATGAGGGAATCATTGTTATAAATGAACTGTCCATTGATGAATATCTGTATGCGGTAGTGCCAAGCGAGATGCCGGTGAGCTATGGAGTCGAGGCGCTCAAGGTTCAGGCAATCTGTGCAAGGAGTTATGCGTATATACATGTAATGGACGGCAGGTTAGGCGGTATTGGGGCGCATGTCGATGACAGCACGTCATATCAGGTGTACAACAACACAGCCGAGACGGCTGAGTCGATAGAGGCGGTTAACGCGACGTCGGGACAGGTACTTACATATAACGGAAACATAATACCTGCATATTATTATTCGACGTCGTGCGGTATGACTGCAAAGGGTAATGACGTTTGGTTTGGTATGAAAGATACTCCCTACCTTATAAGCAAGCTTCAGTCGTTAGAGACAGATATACAGTCGACGGGACTGGATTTGACAAATGACGAACATTTTGCCGCTTTTCTTGACAGGGAAGATATAGCGACATTCGACAGCAGTTTTCCGTGGTACAGATGGCAGACGGATATTACTGCGGCGGAGGTACGAAAGTCGGTAGACGCGTCGCTTGAAAAGAGATACAAGATTAATCCGTCGCTTATTCTTACAAAGAGCGAATCGGGCGAATATATTTCGCAGGAAATAGCAACCGTCGGAGATATAAAATCTGTCACAACATTGACTCGCGCCGAAGGCGGCCTTGTAACGTCCGTCATAATTAAGGGAAGCGAGCGGACTATAAAGGTTAAATCTGAATATAATATAAGGCTCCTGCTTGCGCCTTTGAAGTCAAAGATAAGCCGCAAGGATGGAAGTGTGGTCGACGGTATGTCGCTTCTGCCGAGCGCATTTATGGTGATATCATCCGAGGGGAAAGGAAAGAACAAGGTATTCCATATAAAAGGCGGAGGATACGGCCATGGCGTAGGAATGAGCCAGAATGGCGTGCGGAGCATGGTGCAGGCCGGTTACGGCTATAAGGATATACTTGGCCACTATTATAACGGCTGTGAGATATCTTACAATTAAGTTACGAAGGGTTTCAATGAACTAATATTTGCTTTGCTTTCTCTTTTTTACTTTTCGTTCTGTACTGCTTTGTACCGTTATATAATAGTTGAGTTCGGCGCCGACCAGAAAAATGTACATGCAGAAATAAAGCCAAAGCATTAGAAATACAATAGCAGTAATACTTCCATATATTGATGCGCCGTTCGCTATATTGTCAATATAAAGCGAATACAGATAGGAAAAAATGAACCATCCAAGGGTTGTAAAAAGAGCGCCCGGAACAGCGTTACTCGGCTTTATTGTTTTCTGTGTAAGAAAAACATACATTATGACAAGAATAATGAAGAATACGGATATAGCTACGACGCTCCTCAAGTCGATGAGTCTTCCCGCGAAATTGGGCAGTACGGGAATAACAAGCTTTATCCATGAAGAAAACTTTGTGCCGAATATGAGAAGTATTCCGGCAAACACTATAAAAACCATGAATAAAACAGTACAGATTGTCGCGCGTATGCGGTTGATTATTCTTGGGTATCGCGTTTCAGGCTTATATATGTTGTCGAGGCTGTCAATTATGCCTATAAAGCTTTTTGAAGCGGACCAGAGAATGAAAATAATGGAAAACGAAATATATCCAAGTCCTCCGGTATATATTTCATTAACCCAGCCTATAAGCGTATCGCCCATAATTCCGGGAATCACCTCATCGATTATATTGATAAGCATTTTGTCAGTGAGAGGGGTGTACCGGATAAGCGTTGAAGTGAGAATTATAATTGGAAATATGGACAAAAACAGAAAAAACGCCGCCTGCGCTGAATAAGCAGGCAGATTGTCCGCGGCGAACTTAGATAAGATTCGCCCCGGACAGGATTGTTTCCACCATTTCATTAACATTTGAAGCTTTTTTGGTGTTTTTATTTTAAAGCCCCCAGACATAAATTCATCTCCAATAATCTGATTTTGTTTAAACTAAGCGCATATACATATTGTTATCAGCGCACAAAGTTATAACGAATGAATTTCTATAAAACCATAAGTTTCAAGGTTTATAAGGTACTGAATAAGCCTGTTATACAACGGCTCGGCCTTTTGACCGAATTCTTCGCTTACTAACATTGAAATATCATAAACGGTCCGTCTGCCGTTTATTAAAGGCCAAATGAAATTGCCCATCTCATCAAGATGAATGTAGGAAATGCGCGGTTTTTTAAATAGATTTCTTGCAATCATATGAAAAAAACCGCTATTTTCTTTTAATATGGTAACAGCTCCGTTAGCATCTGTCTCATATTTTATGGAATCATTGTGCCTTGGAACATATTCAAGATAGTTTCCGGGCAATGATTTGTTTTTTTTCTTCATTACTTATACTCCATTATGCTTATCACATCAGGGTTTTAAAACAATTCAAATTACCGAAATTACCGCTGACATATATAATATATATGTTATATATTATAATTTTATATTCTTTATATTCAATAATCTTTCATTATCTTCAATAATCAAAACGTATCACTTATATTTATCTGAAGCTTTCTTTTTTGGCAGCGCTGCTATTGCAACACATGCAATCATTATAATCATAAGTACGATACTACCGATTATTCCGGTATTTAACTTTCCTGAGAAGTCAAGGCTGTCGCTTACGCCTATAACAGCCAGTATAGCGAGAATAATTCCGACAAGACCCTCGCCAGCGATTAATCCCGAACAAAACAGTATGCCGCTGCCCGCTTCGTTCTTTTTCTCTTTGGCAGAGGATTTTTTGTCAACAAACCACCGGATGATTCCGCCAATCATAATCGTCGACGACAGTTCGAGCGGAAGATAGAGGCCTATTGCGACCGGAAGTACCGGGATGCCGAGAATTTCAATGACTATGGCGATGAATACGCCGATTATAATGAGTGCCCACGGGAGATTGCCGCTCATTACTCCCTCTGTAATCATTTTCATAAGCGTTGCCTGCGGCGCGGACAGTTCCGCCGAGCCGAATTCCCATGCGCTGTTAAGCAGAAGCAGAACACCGCCGATTGTGAAGGCTGAAACAACGGCTCCGAGCAGTTCTCCAAGCTGCTGTTTCTTAGGAGTGGCGCCGAGAATATATCCGGTTTTCAAATCCTGCGATGTATCGCCCGCCATAGCGGCTACTATACATATGACCGAGCCGATGGCAATGGAGCCAATCATGCCGCCCGTACCGGTGTCTCCCGTAAGCTTTAATACAAGTGTTGCAAGAAGCAGGGTTGCGATTGCCATTCCGGATACTGGATTGTTGCTGCTTCCGACAAGGCCGACCATACGTGATGATACCGTTGCAAAAAAGAACCCGAATACAACGATTAGAAGGGCGCCCGTAAAGGAAACAGGTATTGCCGGTATAAGCCAGATTGCAAGCGTAAAGATAAGGATTCCACCCAGAACGAACCTTATATCCAAATCTAATCCGGTACGTTCATTTGAGGATTTTGCACCGCCTTTCAGCCCCTTTATTGCATCCCTGAATGTGGAAAAAATAAGCGGCATGGATTTTATGAGGCTGATGATTCCGCCTGCCGCTACGGCGCCTGCGCCTATATATCGTATATAGGACGACCATATTGCGTCAGGACCCTTAGAAGCGTAGAGCTCTGCAATTGAATCCGTTGCAGGGTACATTACGGTTGAACCGCCGAATGTTACTATAGCGGGAATGAGTACGAACCATCCGATTAATGCTCCCGCAAACATATAGGAAGATATCTTAATGCCGCAGATGTAGCCGACTCCGATGAGAGCCGGATATACTTCGGCCGTAAACGCTGTCTTAAATGATTTAATGGGCGCTATAATAACTCCCGGTATTACTTTTAAGCCGTCTACAACAAATTTAAAGAGCGCCGCCGCACCCATTCCGATAAATACGGTTTTTGCATTGGAACCGCCTTCTTCCCCCGCAAGCAGGACTTCGGCGCAGGCAGTTCCCTCGGGATAGGGAAGGACGCCGTGTTCTTTAACTATAAGCGCATTTCTGAGCGGAACCATGAAAAGAACGCCGAGAATACCGCCGCAAAGCGCGATGAGCGATATCTCAAGCAGGTTCGGCGCTTCAGACTTCCCCTCATTGGCCCATAAGAACAGCGCCGGCATTGTAAATATTGCGCCCGCCGCCAGCGATTCGCCCGCAGAACCGATTGTCTGTACCATGTTGCTCTCTAAAATAGAATTTTTTCTGAGAATTACCCGCAAAACGCCCATTGAGATAACTGCCGCGGGTATTGAAGCCGAGACCGTCATACCTACCCTGAGACCAAGATATGCGTTGGCTGCTCCGAATATAACGGCCAGTAATACGCCGATGATAATCGATGTCACCGTGAATTCCGGCGTTATTTTTTCCGCCGGAATATATGGCTTGAATTCTTTTTCTTCCATACGTTTTCTCCTTTTTACTTTAAACTTTTTAACCCCTCCGTATTACAATGCTATTTGCAATAAAAGTATAACACAATATTAATATTTTGAAAAGATATTATGACGCAGATTCTTTATTCTCGCGTACGCAACGAGCCAAACGCAAGCTTGCTTGCAATTGGCGACTGCGCGCGGGTCAAATACCCCGCCCCTTGGGGCGAACTTGTTAAAAAGAAGCCAAGTCATGCCCCATAGCTTGCTGCGGGGTATTTGACTTAATTTAGATTATTATTTTAATTATTTTATAATTATTTTAGATTTCATTTTTTCCTTGACAGTAAAAATAATAATATGTTAGTATAAAACGCAAAGCATTGATGGTGCAAAAGGCATATTTATTCCTACAGAGAGACAAAGTCACCGGCTGTAAGCTTTGTCAGGTTCATTTATATGCTCAATTTCACACCGGAGCAGCGGTTCTGAATGATAACTATGCTGAGTTTACAGTGTATTATTTGCAGGAAAGTGACAGATAATACCTGTAATCAATATCTTAAAAATTCATGCTTTAGTAGGAACCGACGTTGGCTGTACGTTACGCAGATAGGAGAGTCCATGTTGCCGGTTGACCGGATTTGGAGTGTGCCGATGTACATTCCTGTTACGAATACATGGGAATCAGGGTGGTACCGCGAGAATATTCGTCCCTTACGGAAGTGATTCCGTAGGGGATTTTTTTATGGAATATGGTACTTTGTACCATATTCCATAAACCCTCCGGGGGATGCGCACTCGCGCAAAATGAAGATGCCGCCTGTGCGGCGGCGCTCGGCGCGGGAATATATATGAAAAGTTAATTTTAATTAATAATAACCAGAAAGGGGAGTCTGTATGAAGGACAGATTAGAAAAAATTGTGCAGGGCGCGCTGTCGCAGATAGAAAGTTCTGAACAGCTTGACAAGCTCAATGAGATTAAGATTGCCTATCTCGGAAAAAAGGGAGAGCTCACTTCGGTTCTCAAGTCAATGAAGGACGTTGCCGCCGAAGACAGACCTAAGGTCGGACAGATGGTTAACGACGCAAGGGCGGCGATTGAGAAGGAGATGGAGAAGAAGAAGGCGTTTTTTGAGAGAAAATTAAGGGAAGAAAAGATAAAGAGCGAGACGATTGATGTCACACTTCCGGGAAATGTCCGCAGGATGGGGCATAAGCACCCGAATTCGATTGCTCTTGACGATGTCGAGAATATATTTATCGGAATGGGTTATCAGGTAATAGAGGGACCCGAGGTTGAGTACGACTACTATAACTTTGAAGCGCTGAATATTCCGGCAAACCATCCTGCTAAGGACGAGCAGGACACATTTTATATAACGGAGGATATAGTGCTGCGGACGCAGACTTCGTCGGTACAGGTACATGAGATGGAAAAGGGAAATCTTCCGATAAGAATGATTGCGCCGGGCCGGGTGTTCCGCTCCGACGAGGTTGACGCGACGCATTCGCCGTCGTTCAATCAGATAGAGGGGCTCGTCATTGATGAATCGGCCACCTTCGCCGACCTCAAGGGAACGCTCGCCGAGTTTGCAAAAAAAATGTTCGGCGAGGCCACGAAGGTACGCTTCAGGCCGCACCACTTTCCGTTTACGGAGCCGAGCGCCGAGATGGACGTGTCATGCTTTAAATGCGGCGGCAGCGGCTGCAGATTTTGCAAGGGCGAGGGATGGATTGAAATCCTCGGCTGCGGAATGGTACATCCGAGGGTGCTCGAGATGCGGGATATTGATTCCGAAAAATACCAGGGCTTTGCGTTTGGAATCGGACTGGAGAGAATTGCACTGTTGAAATATGAGATTGACGATATGAGGCTGCTGTATGAAAATGACGTTCGTTTTCTTGAACAGTTTTGATGAAATAAAGGAGGTTAGCCATGAATACACCATTATCATGGATTAAGGCTTATGTTCCTGCGCTTGACTGTACGGCGAAGGAATATATGGATAAAGTGACCCTTACGGGAACAAAGGTAGAGGGTTATGAAAAGCTTGACGAGGGGCTTGAAAAAATAGTAGTCGGAAAGATTAATAAAATAGAAAGGCATCCTGACGCCGACAAGCTTGTCGTGTGTCAGGTGCAGATTAGTGAGGACGGCGAGTCGGTGCAGATTGTGACGGGTGCGCAAAATGTATTTGAGGGCGCGATAATCCCTGTCGTCCTCGACGGAGGACGCGTTGCCACGGACCATTCGGGAAATAAGGTTCCCGGCGGAACGAAGATAAAAAAAGGGAAGCTTCGCGGCGTTGAATCATACGGTATGATGTGCTCCATTCAGGAGCTCGGCTCGTCGACGGATATGTACCCTGACGCGGCTGAAGACGGAATCTATATATTTAACGATAATCCTGAATATGCAAAGGCTCCGATTGGCAGCGACGTGCCGCAGCTGCTAGGTTTAAGGGACGTAAACTTCGAGTATGAGATTACGTCCAACAGGGTGGACTGCTTCTCGGTTATAGGAATTGCGAGGGAGGCGGCCGCTACTTTCAGAAAACCGTTTCAACCGCCTGTTGTGACAGAGACGGGCAACGGCGAAGATGTAAATGATTATATAAGCGTCGAGGTGAAGGACGCCGACCTATGCCCGCGCTACGTTGCAAGGGTTGCAAAAAATATTAAGATTGGGCCTTCGCCGGAGTGGCTTCAGAGAAGGCTTGCGGCATGCGGAATAAGGCCTATTAACAATATAGTGGATATTACGAACTACGTGATGGAGGAGTATGGACAGCCGATGCACGCGTTTGACCATGACACGATACAGGGACACAAGATTATTGTCAGGCGTGCGTATGACGGTGAGAAATTCCAGACTCTTGACGGCCAGGACAGGGTTATGGACTCCGACGTCCTTATGATATGCGACGCCGAGAAAGCAATCGGTATCGCCGGAATCATGGGCGGCGAGAATTCAAAAATTACAGACGATGTAAAAACAATGGTGTTCGAGGCTGCATGTTTTGACGGAACGAATATAAGGCTTTCCGGTAAAAGGCTCGGCATGAGGACGGACGCGCAGGCGAAATTTGAAAAGGGGCTTGACCCTGAAAACGCGATGGCTGCCATAAACCGTGCATGCCAGCTCATAGAGGAACTCGGCGCAGGCGAGGTTGTCGGCGGAGCCGTTGACGTGTACGCCGAAAAGAGAGAGCCGAAAAAAGTTAAATATGACGTCGGGCGAATCAACAGGCTTCTCGGAACCGATATCGGCGAGGAGGAGATGATATCGTACTTTGAGATGGTAGACCTTCCAGTCGACCGTGATAAAAAAGAGGTGACAGTTCCTACGTGGAGACAGGACGTACGCAGGCTTGCCGACCTCGCGGAGGAAGTTGCGCGTTTTTACGGGTATGATAAAATTCCGTCGACATTGCCGTCGGGTGAAGCTGTTGCGGGCGGACTTACGGAGAAATTAAGAATAGAGCAGATTGCAAGAAGCGCGGCGGAGCATCTCGGATTTTTCGAGTCGGTAACATATTCGTTTGAGAGTCCAAAGGTATATGATAAGCTGCTTGTTCCGGAGGATGATGCGCTGCGAAACGCCATTGTCATATCCAATCCTCTCGGCGAGGACTACAGTATAATGAGGACGTCCTCGCTCAACGGAATGCTTACGTCTCTTTCTACTAATTATAATAGAAGAAATAAGGATGTAAGGCTTTATGAGATGGCAAACATCTATATACCGAAGTCATTGCCGCTGACGGAGCGTCCGAATGAATATATGCAGCTTACGCTCGGTATGTATGGAAACTGCGATTTTTATGATATGAAAGGCGTTACGGAGGTAGTCGCATCCCGCAGCGGACTAAGGGAACCGCTTTCATTTGTCGTTTCAAAGCGTCCGTATCTCCATCCGGGAAGACAGGCGGACATAATGTACAGGGATACGGTAATCGGTTATATCGGAGAGGTGCATCCGGAGGTTGCGGATAATTACTCGATAAAGGAAAAGACTTACGTCGCCGTTATTGATATGCGGTATGTCGTTTTGTATGCGGATTTTAATGCAAAATACAAAGGACTCCCGAAGTTCCCGGCTGTCACAAGGGATATAAGCCTTGTGATGAAAAAGAGCATACTTGCAGGACAGGTTGAGAGTATCATTAGGAAAAAAGGCGGCAGACTTCTTGAACACGTTGAATTGTTTGACGTATATGAGGGTGAGAGCATCGGCGCTGAAAACAAATCCCTCGCTTATTCCATCCGTTTCAGGGATGCGGAGCGCACCCTTGAGGATAAGGATGTCAACACTGTCATGGATAAGATAATAGAAGCGCTTGCAGAGCTTGGAGCCGTTCTTCGCTCATGATGTCAGAACTAAAACTTTTATATTTTTCTGATATAGAGGCCCAATAGGGTTAAACTAAAAAATTGTGTCATACCCCGTAGTCTGTTGCGGGGTATTTGACTGTACTGTGAGCCGTGCAAAATTTTGCGTATGCGGGAATAAAAGGTACATGTCTGCAGATTTACGGGTTTCTAAGATAAAAAAATATAAATAACGGAGGGACGCATAATTCTGACATATTTTTGACATATTTTTTGAATATGTTGTCGAATGACTATGTAAAACCATAAAAATGCAGGGAGTGAAATAAAAGTGTATCAGATTGAGAAGCAACATGCCAAAGGCAAACTCCACGCGATAGAGAGAATACAGTGTTTACTTGACAGTAATTCATTCAGGGAGATACAGTCCGGGGTTACGAACCTCGAGGAGACATTCGGATTAAAACCCGGACAGTTCCCTTATGACGGGGTTATAACCGGATATGGCAGTATAAACGGGCGGAAAGTGTTCATATATTCCGAAGATTTTACCGTTATCGGCGGAACTCTCGGAAAACAGCACGGTTACAAGATTGCAAATGTAATAAAGCTCGCTATTGAAAACAGGTGTCCGATAATCGGTATAAACGATTCCGGCGGGGCCAGAATTCAGGAGGGCGTAAACGCGCTTGCCGGATATGGCGAAATATTTTACTATAATACGATGGCGTCGGGATATATACCGCAGATATCCATTATTGCCGGAAACTGTGCCGGAGGAGCCGTTTATTCGCCGGGAATAACGGATTTTATATTCGTTATCGACGATATAAGCCAGATGTATGTGACCGGCCCGAAGGTAATCAAGAGCGTGACGAATGAAGATATAACGGCCGCCGAGCTCGGAGGAGCGGAGGTACACTCCTCTACGAGCGGAGTCGCGCATTTCAGGTGTGAAGATGAGAACGGCTGCTTTGCGAAGGTCAGGAAACTGCTTGATACGATTCCGCAGTGCTACAGCGAAAAAGAGCTTGCGGTTAAAGAATTTTCGGATTATACGCAGAACGGTGTGTTCAGGTATGAAATGGACCACATAATACCTGAGGAGAGAAACAAATCCTACGATATAAGGGATATCATATACAATATTGCCGATGAGGACTCCTTTATCGAAATAATGGAGCAGTTTGCAAAAAATATCGTAGTCGGTTTTGGAAAGCTTAAAGGCATAACAGTCGGATTCGTCGCTAACCAGCCGAAGTTTGCGGCGGGCGCGCTCGACTGCGACGCCAGTGACAAGGGCGCAAGATTCATAAGGTATTGCGACGCCTACAATATTCCTATCATAACGCTCACTGACGTTCCGGGCTTCCTTCCGGGCAGCAATCAGGAGAAAAAGGGAATCATAAGACACGGTGCAAAGCTTCTTTATGCGTACTCCGAGGCGACGACCACGAAGCTCAATGTAATTCTCAGAAAGGCATACGGAGGGGCATATATAGCGATGTGCAGCAAACACCTGCGCGCGGATTTTGTATATGCATGGCCGGGCGCCGAGATAGCCGTTATGGGCGCCGAGGGAGCCGTTGACATTTTGTTTGCGAAAGCAATGAAAAATATGGAGCCCGGAGAAAAGAAGTCGTTCCGTGAGGAAAAGATTGAGGAATACAACAAGGACTTCATGAATGCAAAGGTTGCGACAATGCACGGTTATGTCGACGAGGTGATTAAGCCCGAGGCGACGAGGGAGAGGCTATATGCGGACATTCTTATGCTGGCGGGAAGAAAGATGATTGCGGGTGTGACGAAGAAACACGGAAACATTCCGCTGTAAGTGAGGCAATTACGGAAAGATTCCGCACGGATGAATACGGTTAAAGTAAATATAAGTCAACAAGTCACATCAAGTCTGTGTTTGCAGGTTATATACGAAAGGATTCCGGAAAAATGATTTTTTCAACATATCAGTTTATTTTATTATTTTTGCCGATAGTATTTACGGTATATTTTGTACTTCACCATCTGAAACTGAATCAGATGGCTAAAATATGGCTTATTCTTGCGTCATTTTATTTTTATGCGCAGGGAAGTCCTGATTTCTTCCCATTCTTTATGGGAAGCGTGATTGGTAACTATATTATCGGAACAACGCTTGGAAGTATACAGGGGGATGAACACAAGCGTGAGAGGAAGCTTCTTCTCCTCGTCGGTGTTCTTGCAAATGTAGGCCTGCTTGGCTACTATAAGTATACCGATTTCTTTATTTCGAATTTTAACTATGTAACGGGTTCGGATATAGCGTTAAAGCACATAATCCTGCCTATCGGTATTTCTTTCTTTACATTCCAGCTCATCGCTTTCCTCGTCGATTCGTACAGGGGCGAGACGCAGGAATATGACGTTACAAATTATCTTTTATTCATTACGTTTTTCCCGCAGCTTATTGTTGGACCGATTATCCATCACAAGGAGGTTGTTCCGCAGTTTGCCGACAGAAACAACCAGAGGCTCAACTATGAGAATGTTGCAAAAGGTTTATTTATATTTTCCATCGGATGCGCGAAAAAAATGCTTCTTGCCGACCCGCTTACAACGGATGCAGAGCTTTTCTTCAACAACCTGAATGAGATTATGGCGAACGGAACGCTCAAGTTTCTCAGTTCATGGTTCTATTCGCTTGAATATACCGTTTCGTATTATTTTGACCTTTCCGGTTACGCGGACATGGCAATCGGACTCGGCTGGATGTTCAATATCGCTATTCCGCAGAACTTTGACTCGCCTTATAAGGCAAAAGATTTTCAGGACTACTGGAAACGCTGGCATATGACGCTCTCGCGTTTCCTTGGAGCCTATATTTTCAGAAGCGTATATAAAAAGAACGTAAAATACAGGAATTATTATATTGCAACCATGGTCACTTTCTTCGTGTCAGGCTTCTGGCATGGGGCAGGATGGACGTTCGTTGTCTGGGGAGTGATAAACGGGGCTCTTGTATGTATTGCGGCCTGGCGCAACAGGAAAGGGAAGAAGACTCCTCTCTGGCTTGGCGTACCGCTTACTTTCATACTTGCAATTCTCGTGAGGGTACTGTTTGTCAGCAACACATTTACCGACGCATGGAATGTGTACGAGGGCATGTTTAACTTTGCATCGCTCGGCTCCGGCATGTCTGAAATAGCGCATAATGTCGCATCATTCGTAGCCAACCACCAGACTATGGGACTTACGTGTCTGATAGGTTTGTTCATTTGTTGGTTTACGCCTACGACTAAGACCATTTCAGATAAATTTACGACTAAGAAATGGTATTATCTTGTGTATGCAGCGGTATTGCTTTCCATATGTATATTTAAGATGGACAAGGTAGTACAGTTCTTATACTTCCAGTTCTAGTACAGCGTTTCATAAAAATTGAGTAATGCGCGCCCTGCACTTCGCAATTTTTGCAATTCGTTCAGGGTGTGTGTGAAAAATCATTCCTGTCACGGCGGGATGAATTTTGGAGGATAGATAAATGAAAACTGCAAAAAGATGGTTTATAGCGTTTGTTGCAATAATAATATTGGTTTTGGTGTTTATATGCTCTGTCAATTATTTCGTGGACCCTTACGGATATTTCAGGTTTCAGGGAGGAAATTATTTTGAGTTAAACGACGACTACTATACGAGAGTTCTTAAGGCAGAGAGAATCAAGAACTTTGCCGACGAGTATGACGCGTATATAATCGGCGGCTCAAAGTCCAGCGGAATCAGGGCTGACAGTATGGAGAAGTTTGACGGCCATAAGTATTACAATTCATACATCCAGTCGGGTAACTTTGAGGAATATGAAAAATATATCAATTATATATTTGAACAGGACGACGACGTTAAAAAGATTATGCTTTGCATAAGCAGTATCGAGGTAAAATCATATTCAAGACAGGATATGGGCGATACCTACGTTACGCCGGCGCAGGTTGACGGAAGGTCTAAAATTGCAGAAGTCTTTAAGATGCTCATGAAGAACCTGAAAGTTGCAGACGAGGAGACGGAAAAGATTGACGAGGGAAAGACGAATCCCGTTGCTTATCCCGAGCTTCCTACCGGAGAGCGAAACATAGGAAAATATTATGACGCAGTTTCTCTTGACCCTGAATGGTTTGAGAAACGATATGTCCTTTATGAGCAGACAAAAAGCGAAAAGGAAAAGGGAGTTAAGCCTGAAACTTATAATTTTGACCTGCAGTTAAATAAGCTTTTCAATGAAGAGCTTGAGCAGTCCGAGGATATGAAACTCTGTCTTGAGGCGCTCAGAAGGATTAAGTCTGTATGCGACGAGAACGGAGCGGAGCTTTCGGTATTATTTGTACCGTCGTTCATAAGCGAGATGGCGGTATACGAGGGACCGCAGTTTTGGAATTATTACGGAGAGGTAGTTAAAATCGTGGGAGATGTGTGGGATTTCAGCGATTATAACGACATCATTCTTAACCCGTATAACTTCTACAATTATGGACATTTCTTCTATGACGTCGGCGACCTTATGCTTGAGACGATGAAAGAGAACAAGCAGGTATATTCGGATAAAGATGAAACCCTTTTCACTCATTTCGGCTACCACGTATATTCAGATGTCGCAGACTGTGAAAAAGATGATTCCGAGCTTGCAATTACTGTGGCAGATTATCTGGCCCAGAGGGAAAAGCAGTACGATATCCTCAGAAAAGAGTATGTGGTGAACGGAACAATCGAGCTCAAAGATTATGACGACGACAGTAATGTAGTGAAAGACAGTCCATATTTTGACGACGAGTCGCTCAAGGCCAGAGAGGGAAGAGAAGATAATGTGAGAAACGTGTACGAGAAGACGAAGGATGATTATGAATATTAATTGCGGATTATAATACTATAAAGGACCCTGCTGTTTGGCAGGGTCGTTGTGTTGCATCAATTTACAGAATTTCTTTTGTCCTCGTATTATATTAATGTATTATATTCATATACAGTTTGTACGCTGAACGCTGAGAGACGTACTGTATATAGATTAGCGTAATATGTTTAATTCAAACTGTACGGGGATGGTAAAAACGAATTACTTTGAATTTTTTGAGGTGAAAGTATGGAACATATAGCAGATTTAAGTGGAATTGTAACAGGTTTCAATGTTACCGGGAATTGTATTGACTGCATTTGTGGAAAAAATTTAGTTAAAATTGATAAATACTCCGGACAGATTGTACTGCAAAAGCCGGTTTTTGAGAAAGAAGGATTATCGAGGAAATTAATTGCAGATAATGAACATATTTTTATATATGATTTTTGCACGCTTTATATATTAAATCAAAAGGATTACGAACTGATTGGTAAATGGCAATTAGGCAATGATTTGAGTTCTGATATATGCGGGATGGCAGTTGATAAAGATACTGTTTATTGTTCCATCCGTAATGGAAAGATTATTACGCTTGACAGACAGTCGTATCTGGCAAAGGAGTTTATTATTTCCGAAAGTAGTATGTGGAGCATAAAAACATATGATTCATACTTAGTTACCGGAACGGTAGATGGGAAAGTGTTACTATTAGATAAATCGACTTTTTCCATAGACAAAACTCTTGTTTTAGGGAAGAAAAATATCGGCAGCCTGTATATAGACGGAGAAACATTATATGCCGCAAGCCACGACGGAAAACTATTCAAAATCAGTATGAGAGATTTTGAAATTGAATATTTCATTAAGAATGTGCACAAAAAGATGTTTGATTGCGCGGGGATATATGACGATAGGCTGATAACAGTTTCCTATCCCTGTTCAGAAATTGCCTTTTGGAAAAAAGATACCTTAGAAAAAGTAAAAGTAATGAATATACCATTAAAGCTGTCGGGGCGTACACATATAGAAAATAATTATATGTATATTTCTTCTCGTAATATTTTGGGGATTGACAAGATTAATTTGAATGAGTAGCAAATTACATAATTAATTCAGAAAGTGTGTGAACGGCGTGTGATTAATAACGGAAAGTTATCAACACACATCCGGCTGGATATTATGTCAAAACTTTGGTATAATAACAACATCTTTATGTTACGTTAAAAACTGCACACAGGAGGGTAATATGGCAGAATACGCGAATCTTTTGGATTATTCAATAGAAAAAGGTGTTTTTAGGGGGACTGTGAAGCTTGAACATACGAAAACCGTTCCAACCGTAACTTTAAAAAACATCAGGTTGAATGAGGATTATACGGCTGTTGCGTGTGCAGGAACCGGGGAACCGGATATATACCGGTTTGAGGCTGATGTTGATAATGAGAAATTTGCGGGAGGGACATGGTATCCTGTAATAAGCGCGGGCGACGAGGAACTCCTGTTGAAATACCGGGATATGGAAAATGACAAAGAGGTAGGCAGGCTTGTTGAGCTGAGTGAGGAGAAACTTTATTTTAATCCGGTCAACAAGACGCACTATATGGGGGCGCTTGACAAAGACTCCATATTTGTAATAAGAAAATGGAAGTATAAAAGTACGGGAATAAAAAGGACTCCGGTCATAGTGGAGGAGTATAGCGTTGACGGCAAAAAAGCGGAGTTTACGCTGAGAAACAGCTTTGAAAAAAATATAGAACAGTCCGAGGTATGGCTTTGGAGCAGGTCGCTGAAGCTTTTTAAAAGAATCAGTCAGGGAGTATGCCGGACGGGTGAAAAGAAATTTACGATAGATTTTTCGGAGTTTGACAATATAGATGGAAACCAGGTAGGTAAGCTGTGGGAAGTACATCTCATGCTCAATCTTGACGGAACATTCTGCCAGGGAAGAATCGAGATAAGGGCGAAGGATGCGGGCAAAAGAGATTACGTTCAGAAGACCGGGGCCGACGAGAGTGAGAGATACCTTATATCCGAACCGGTAAGAAAGCAAGATAAAAGTTTTGACAGCGCCGAACAGGTATACTTTGACAAGCTGTCGAGACTTTGCTGCAAAATAGTGTCCCGGGATATGATGTACAAGGGAATGTACCGCGCCGAGGCAAAAGACTTTAGCGTAAAAAAGGGCGTATTCAATATAATGATTGATTTTCCCGTGGATGGATTCGCCAATAGAAGGATTAAACTCAGGCATTATTCCGAGACGCAGGATAAGGTGACGGAATATGATTTTTCCGGTGACGGCGATTATTATACGCTTAATTACAGGGATGTTGAGTGGGAATCGTTAAGGTATGAGATAATCTTTCTTGCGGATAAGGATGATTACACATATGAATTCAGAGTCGTCAGTGGAAGCGAACGCTTTGTTAAAAAAATGTCAAATGTATATAAGTATTACCATAAGACCGATGACGGCTGTATTATATACCTGACTGAAACAATGGGCGGAATGTTGGTGCTCGAGTATAGAAAAAAAAGCGCGTATGATTCATTTCGGTACAGGGTTAATGAGAGACTTGCGCTGATGGCCGCTCCGGCCGTTAAGCTGTGTTTCAGAAAAAGGAATGTCATGATGTTCTATGAGAAATTCTGTACGGCGGCTCAGGACAATTCCTATTATATGTTTGAATATTTTGTTGAAAAAAATGATAAAAAAATGAAGCCGCGGTACGTCATCGAAAAAAAACAGCGCGATTATAAGGCCTTAAAAGGAAAATACGGATGGAAGGTGGTTCCTTTCATGTCGGTAAGGCACCTGATCGACGTACAGATAGCGAGGATGTTCATATCAACGGATTCTAAGAGGCACTGCTACAGATGGAGGGCGGGAAACACGCCCGTTATGAGAAAGCTTAGTGAGAAGCCGTTTGTATTTTTGCAGCACGGCGTGCTGGGGTTCAAGCGTGTAGAAAATATATATGGAAGCCAGTATGCCAATAAAGCGGATTTGTTTGTCACATCATCAGACTTTGAGAGGGACATAGTTGAGAGGGTTTTCGGATATGACAAGAGAGAAATTATAGTTACGGGACTTGCGAGATGGGATAAGCTTGAAAATAACACGCAAAAAAAGCCTTTTATTTTCTATATGCCTACGTGGAGGAACTGGATATATGAGACAAGCGCCGAAGAATTCGTAAAGACAGATTATTACAAAATATATTCAGAGATTCTAAGCAGCGACAGACTCGTACGGACTCTTGAAAAAAATGATATGGAAATGATATTCTGCCTTCATCCTAAGTTCAGGCAGTTCTCAAAGGAACTAAAAAGTGCGGGAGACAGAGTTAAGGTGGTAGATTTTGCCGACTGCCACATCAATGAGCTTTTAATGAAATGCAGTATGTTCATAACGGATTATTCGAGCGCGTCGTGGGATATATTTTATCTTGGAAAACCGGTTATATTTTACCAGTTTGACGCGGAGGAATATGTTAAAAAACAGGGCGCATACATTAATCTTGAAAAAGAGCTGTTTGGATACAGGGTTACGGATTTTGACAGCCTGTTAGATAAAATCAGTTATATTGCCAATACTAGTTTTAAAGACAACGAAAATTCAGATAGTCTGCGGGAGAAATATCTGCCGCTTAGAGATAAAAAGAACAGGGAGCGCATATACACGGAGATAATAAATAGAGGAAATAAATGGCTTATTTGACTTTATATGTATATGTTGCTATAATAGTGTCGTTTTAGTTACCTATCGATTGAGGAGGCAGTATATAGTGAAAGTTAGTGTAATCATACCATATCATGGAGAGGATATATATCTGAACGATTGTCTGGACAGCCTTAGTGACCAGACATACAAAGACTTTGAGATTGTGCTTGTCGTATCGGGGGGGGAAGAACCTTCGGATATTACTTCCCTATATGATGCCATGGACATCAAGATTGTTAAGTCTGACGGGGAAAACGTATGTGCCGCCAGAAATGCGGGACTTGACTTTGCATCCGGTGAATATGTCGTATTTCTTGACTGTGACGACTATCTTGACGCTCATTTTCTTGAAAAACTCATTCAGTGTGGAGCGGATAACGAATACGACTTACTATTTGGAAAGGTGATTTACACTTGGTACAAAAGAGAGTTTTTTCTGCGCAAGGAGTCAGGCGAGACCGAGGAGGAAGAAGATGACGGGAATGCCCCCGAAGAGGACGGCGACGATGAACCGGCAGGGGAAAGTGTAATCTATATTGACAACGTTGAGTCCGGGGATTCAAAGGAGGCAATACGGAAGAAAAAAATTGAGATGGCCGGGACGTATCTTGTATCAAAACGCAAGAACTTCTATTCAGTGACGGCGCTTGGCAATATGTATGCAAGGCAGTTTTTATATGATAACGATATAAGATTTGACGAGGGGCTTCATCATTTTTATGATATCCCGTTCCTCGCGCATGTGCTTGATGCGTGCAGTTCTGTGAATGCGGACGCGGACGCGCATTACGTCAAGAGAAGGCACAATGACCCGATTCATATGCCGTCTTTGAGCCAGACAGTCGGAAAAGATGAGTTTGACTGTGTTTACAGGGCGTATAAAACGATGCTTCAAGTAACCGGCAATGACGCCGGACTTAGAAATAGATTTGAGAGAAAGCTGGTAAGCTACTACGCGTCGGTAGTGGCTCCGGCTATAAAAAAGAATGAGGATAAGGCGTATAGAAAAAAACACGCTCCCAGGATGAAAGAGCTTATGATGGATTTGAGCCCGGGGGTGTATTCTCAGCTGCCAGGATACAGGAAAAAGCTCATTGACGCTCTTAAGGCTGATGATTACGGGCGTATTTCAAAAATAATATCCCGGCGGAATATAATAAATCTGCTCAAATATTCCGTCACTCACCATAACTATATTAGAAAAGTCAAGGACATAATGTATAAGCATAGATATTCAAGACAGCCCGTTATGCAGAATGTCGTTTTGTTCGAGAGCTTTTTTGGCAAGAGTTATTCGGACAGCCCGAAATATATATTTGAAAAACTGAATGAAATGTATCCGGGCAAATATAAGTGTGTCTGGATTCTTGAGAAAAAAACAAAGCTTCCATATCCTGCAAAGCAGATTAAGAGGTTTAGTTTTGCATATTTTAAATACCTGGCTAGGGCAAAATATATAGTATTTAACAGCAGGCAGCCAAAATCATTTATTAAGAGGAAAGAGAATGTTTTTCTTGAAACGTGGCACGGTACGCCGCTTAAGAAGCTTGTGTTTGACATGGACGACGTCTTAAGCGCGTCGCCGACATACAAGAAAAACTTTTATATACAGTCTCGGTCGTGGGATTACCTTGTGGCCGCCAACGGATTTTCCGACGAGGTGTTCCGCAGAGCGTTCGAGTATGACAAGCATATGCTCAAGTTCGGATATCCGAGAAACGATATCCTGCACTCGCCGAACAGAGATAAAATTGCCGCGGGTATCAAGCAGAAAATAGGTATTCCTTCGGATAAAAAAGTTGTTTTATACGCTCCTACATGGAGGGACGACGAATATTATGAGGCCGGAAAATATAAATTCACGCTGCGGCTTGATTTGGCGGCGATGAAAAAGGAACTTGGGGACGACTACGTGATAATACTGCGAACGCATTATTTTATTGCCGATAAAATTGACGTGTCCGGCGCCGAGGGTTTTGTTTATAATTTAAGTAAGTATGACGATATTGCGGAACTTTACCTTATATCTGACATCCTTATTACGGATTATTCGTCAGTATTTTTTGATTATGCGAACCTTAAGAGGCCGATGTTGTTCTTTACATACGACCTCGACAAATACAGGGACGTTCTGAGGGGATTTTATATTGATATGGAAAAAGATATACCGGGTCCTCTTGTATTCAATACGGATGAAGTGATAAAATCGATAAAAAATATTGACGGGGTGCGGGAGCAGTACGCTTCGGTATACGACGTCTTCTATGAAAGATTTTGCGGTTGGGAAGACGGACATGCTGCAGAAAACTGCATCCGGGAAGTATTTAAGTAGATTGCGGGAGTATTATTATGGGAATACCAAAAGTACATGTTATAGCGAATTTTAACAAATACAAATATCTTCTGTCACAGCTTGTAGTAAAAGATATAAAGCTCAAATACAGAAGGTCATATCTTGGAATCGTATGGACTCTCATAGAGCCGCTTCTTACAATGATAGTCCTTACGATGGTCTTCTCTGCATTTTTGGGCAGAGACGGCGAGGCTTCGGGAATGCCGTTTCCTGTATATATACTTGCAGGAAGGCTGCTCTACTCGTTCTTTTCAGGGGCGACGAAGGGCTCGATGAAGTCAATTCGCAGCAATGCCGCTATGATTAAGAAGGTGTATGTTCCAAAGTATATGTATCCGCTTGCATCTATTTTATCAAATTTCCTTATATTTCTTATATCGCTGATTGTCCTGTTGGGCGTGGCGGTAGTTTTGAAGGTTAAGCCTACGTTATGGATGTTTGCGGCGATAGTTCCGATTCTTCTTCTATTGCTGATGTGTGTGGGGACGGGGCTTATATTGTCCACTATGGCGGTGTTTTTCAGGGACCTTGAATATCTCTGGGGAGTCGCGCTTATGCTAATCATGTATACGTGCGCCATATTTTACGAGCCGAACAGGCTCTATAAGAACGGTTACGGGTGGCTGCTTGACATTAATCCGTTATACGGGGTAATACGTAATTTCAGAAACTGCATATCTGGCGTCGGATTCCATACTCCGTCCATGATATACTGTCTCTCGTTTGGAATTGTTACGATAATAATTGGAACTATATTATTCTACAAAAAACAGGATAACTTCATACTTAATCTGTAAGTGTGGCCGGATTGGAGTTTTTTATGGGAAAGATAGCGGTAAAAGTTGATAATGTCGGAATGAAATTTAACTTAAGCTCTAACAAGGTGGACAATCTCAAAGAATATTTTGTCAGATTCGTCAAAAGAAATATAATGTACAAGGAATTTTGGGCTTTGAGAAATGTTAGTTTTACT
This sequence comes from Lachnospiraceae bacterium, assembly GCA_022790615.1. GTDB lineage: Bacteria > Bacillota > Clostridia > Lachnospirales > Lachnospiraceae > V9D3004. The sequence goes on along the minus strand of JAAVXK010000077.1, from coordinate 5,615 downwards.
ATTGAGAAGGGCGACAGGGTTGCTATAATTGGTTCAAACGGCGCCGGCAAAAGTACGATTCTCAAAATTATTGCCGGTGTATTAAAACCTACCGAGGGCTCTGTAAAGTCATATGGAAAGATAGTCCCGCTGCTTGAGTTAGGCGCGGGTTTCGACCCCCAGTATACGGGTGCGGAAAACATCTACCTGTATGGGGCCATACTCGGTTACAAAAAAGATTTCATTGACGAAAAGTTTAATAAAATAGTCAAATTTTCAGAGCTTGGGGATTTTATCAATGTACCCGTAAAAAATTATTCGTCAGGAATGAAGGCGAGACTTGGTTTTTCAATTGCGACAGTCGTTGAACCTGAGATACTCATACTGGACGAGGTTTTGTCGGTGGGCGATGTTAAGTTCAGAAAGAAGAGCCTCAGAAAGGTAAACAGGATGATGAGTTCGGGCGTTACGGTTCTTTTTGTTTCACATTCCATGAACCAGATACGGAAGGTGTGCAATAAGGCAATCGTACTTGAACAGGGCGGTCTTAAGTTTTACGGCGACCTTGAAGAAGCAATAACTATATATGAAGATGAGAATACGGCAAGGAAAGGACAGAAGGACAATGAAAAAGGTAATAACGTACGGAACATATGATTTGTTACATGTAGGGCATATTAATCTTTTGAGACGCGCAAGGGAGCTTGGGGATTACCTTGTCGTGGTATTATCGTCTGACGAATTCAATGCGATAAAGAATAAAAAGGCATATCATTCTTATGAGGACAGGAAAATAATACTCGAATCCATTAAGTATGTTGACAAAGTTATTCCCGAATTTACGTGGGAGCAGAAAATTAAGGATGTACAGGACAACGATATAGATATATTTGTTATGGGCGACGACTGGGAAGGAAAGTTTGATTTTCTGAAAGATTATTGCGAGGTAGTATATCTGCCGAGGACAGAGGGTATATCGACGTCCAAGATTAAGGAAGACCTTAATCTTGGAGGCAGATAATAACCCGGAGGAAACATACCAAAATGAAAGAGGTTAGTATAATTGTTCCATTTTACAGGGGCCTTTTATATTTGGACGAATGCTTTGAAAGTATAATGGAACAGGGGCTTGACAGTGAGACGTATGAAGTGCTGTGTATGGGCGACGCTCCGGAAGAAGGAATCGTATCAATCGTTGACAAATACGAGAGTGCAGGAATGCCCGTCCGATATATACAGTGGTTCGAGAATAAGGGAGTTAGCTATGCCCGCAACAGGGGGCTTGCGCTTGCTGACGCAAAATATATATATTTTCTTGACAGCGACGACTATATGATGCCCGGATGTATTGAAAGGCTGCTCGAATGCGCCGTCAAAAATGATGCGGGGATTGTGCGCGGGGATATATTAACGACGGATGAAGGAAAGAGCGCATTCGATACCGCAAACAGATTTAATGGGGGTATAAAATGTGACAAAAAGGGGAATGACGCCCTGCTCACATCTTTGTTTGAGAATGAAGTGACCGTACTTAATATGCTTATTAAAAAAGAGCTGGCGGATGAAAATAATATTACATTTCCGGACGGCGTGCGGTATTTTAGCGACGTAGAGTTTGTGATGAAAGCTTTGATGAGCGCAGGTGAGTATTATCTTGCAAAAGGCGCGGTTCTTGCGAAGAGGAAACGAAGCTTTGCAGGTATAAGCGATACGAAAGTTGAGAATATGATAAGGGATTTTGTATCTGTATATAAAACTTCAGTGTCTATTGAGAATCTGTCGCCGAAGAGGAGAAATATTCTGTGCGGTCTAATGTGTCAGAATGTATTGGATTTATTAAAATCAGGATATGAATTGAACGACGAAACCGCCCGGTACGTATCGGTATATGTAAAAGATGCGGTGAAAAACGTACCTAACAGGTTTGCGGCTCTCGAGAAGCAGGCCTTGTTGTTTGCAGGACGAAGACAGTTTGCGATCGCAAGGAGAATAATACGTATTCAGGGAGTGCATCTCAAAGGCAGGTTCGTTAAGTTTCTAAAAGGGAGCGCCGTTGCCGCATATAAAATTATGCAGGTGTGTCTTCCGGTAAAAAAGACAATCGTTGTTTTCTCATCTGCGCTCGGAAGAAGTTACGCCGGCAATCCGAAAGCGATATATGAGGAAATGCTTAGAATGGGATTTGACAAAAAATACACATTTGTGTGGTTTTATGATAATACGCCGCATAATATTCCCGGTAAGCACAGGCAGATAAGGTTCAAGAGCTTTCGGTATCTTTTTTATATGTCGATTGCAGGTTTTTGGATTTTTGATGCAAGACAACCGAAGTTCATACGAAAGAATAATAGAGTGGTTTATTTGCAGACGTGGCACGGTACTCCGCTTAAAAAGCTTGGACTTGACATAGACAATGTGTATATGTCGGGGGAGACGGACATAGGGGAATATCATGATGAATTCCGCAAAAACGCCGGAATGTGGGATATGCTGATATCCCAGAATGAATTTTCATCGGGGATTTTCAGGCGGGCGTTTGATTTTACCGGGAAAATGCTTGAGACGGGTTATCCAAGGAACGACAGGCTTGTTACATGTAATAATCCGGCGGATATCAGCGCCGTAAAAAAGAAACTCGGACTACCGGACGGAAAAAAGGTTATCCTTTATGCGCCAACATGGCGTGACGACGACGCAAGCGGGCTCGGTGTATATCATTTTACGTGCGGTCTTGATATAGGCCTGATGAAAGAGAGCTTTGAGGACGAGGCGGTATTGGCTGTAAAATATCATTATTTGGTAAAGGACAATATTGACTGGAGCGTATACGGTGATTTTGTTCATGTGTTTGACGAAGCGGCGGATATAACGGATATATATCTGGCGTCGGATATGCTGATAACAGATTACTCGTCGGTTATGTTTGACTACTCTTTGTTAAGGAGGCCGATGTATTTTTACTGTTACGACCTCGCCAAATATAAAAATGTTCTGCGTGGATTTTATTTTGATTTTGAGGAGACGGCGCCGGGGCCTATTTCGCTTACTACAAAACAGCTTGTGCAGGACATGAAAACGGGATTATCTGAAAAATATAAGGATAAGTATGATAATTTTGTGGAAAAATATAATCCATGGGATGATGGGCATGCTTCCGAAAAAATAATCGGATGTTTGTTCAAAGAAGGATAGTATGAAAAAGATTATAGGATACAGATTATTTGCGATAATGTATAGGATAGGATGTCTGTTGTTTAAGACGGATTTTAACCGTTACTTTTGTGTAATGACCCATGACGGGAGCGCGCAGAGCAGCGTGGGCGTTGTAATTACCGCAATCGCGAAGAGCAATGAAAAGGCGGAGTTTTCGTGCTTCAGAAAAGAAAATAAGTCAAAAAAGGAATTTTTTGATTTGTTTGTAATAAAACCGTTTGCGCTAGCAAAGGCCGGGACCGTGCTGCTTGATAACGAGTTTCTTCCGATGGCCTATATAAAGCTGAAAAGCGGCGTAAAAGTCGTACAGCTCTGGCACGGCACGGGAACGATAAAAAAGTTCGGGCACGACATAAGCAGCGGAAAGATGCTGGCTATTGTCGAGAGGGCGGACAGTAAAATTACGCATTTGATCGTTAATTCAAAATACACGAAGAAATTATACAGTCACACATTCGGGGTAGCTCCGGAACGGGTATATATAACCGGTATTCCGAGAACGGATATGCTGTTTGATGGGCGGATGCATGCGGAAATGAAAAGGTTGTTTTATGAGGAGTATCCTGAACTTGCGGGAAAGAAGCTTGTGCTTTATGCTCCGACTTTCAGAGACTCACAGATTGACAATCCGCAGGTTATGCTTGATTTTAAACGGTGGGCAGAGAGTACGCCGGACGATATGGTTCTTTTATTAAGGCTGCATCCGTTTGTCGCGAAATATTATGACGCTAATGAAACTGCCGCATATAGCGGGAAAATATATGACATGGGCGGTTACGGCAACCTTAATACGCTTCTTTGCGTATCGGACGTTCTCATTACCGACTACTCATCGATTATTTTTGAATATATAGTCTTTGACAGGCCGATAATATTTTATGCATATGACCTTGCTGTGTTTGAAAATGGCAGCCGCGGATTTTATGAGGATTATAGGCAGTATGTGCCGGGCGCGGTAGTATACGACATGGACGGTCTGATAAAGGAGATTAACGGTGACGATATATTTGAGGAAAAAAGAAAGAAATTCCTTAATGATGCATACGAATATAAGGATGGAAGGTCAACGGAACGATTGTTGGAGTTAATCTTATAATTATACTCACGGTCATGAAATTTGCTGTGACATTACATCATGAATTTACGTTTTTATTTGGAGGTACTTATGAAACAGTTACTAAGCAAAAAGATAAGTCTTGTGTTTATTATAATTCAATTTTTGTTGACAGTTGGTCTGATAGGTCTGATATTGTATGTTGATATTCTGCCTGAGAAGTACCTGCTTGTCATAGCCGTCCTGCTCGTATTTCTGCTTGTGTATACATTTTTCAGCCAGATGGCGAAAAGGATGTATATAGTCGGGAGGGTCCTGTCGGGTATATTCTGTGTTATTATGATTATCGGGGCGGCTTATCTGTGGAGGGGTTATCAGGCAATCAGCAATATGTCCGATGTTGACATAAAGGTTGACGAGGTGTCCGCTATTGTGCTTACGGAAGACCCTGCGCAGTCGGTTGCGGATGCGGCGGACTATGAATTCGGTGTACTTAAGGACATAGGGCGTGAGTATACCGACGCGATGATAAACAGTCTTGAGGCAGAGCTTAATAAAAAGCTTTTGACGAAAGAATACGAAGATGCAATTTCACTTGTCGACGCGTTATATAATAAAGAGATAAAGGTTATAATATTTAATGAAGCTTACCGCGAGATGGTAACCGAGCTGCATGAGAATTTTGAGACGGAAACAAGGGTTCTCGGCAACCATCAGGTTGAGACGGTCGTTGATATAATTGAGGAGGAAGACAAGGTTGATAATAACGCCGATATCAAAAAGCCGTTTATATTGTATTGCAGCGGTATTGACACATACGGAAAGATTGCTAAGACGAGCAGAAGCGACGTCAATATTATTGCCGTGGTTAATCCTGAGACCGCGCAGATTCTGCTTGTAAATACGCCGAGGGATTATTTTATACCGCTGTCGATATCAAACGGAAAAGGCGATAAGCTTACACATGCGGGAATATATGGGGTTGACGTCTCAATTGAGACGCTTGAGATGCTCTATGATATAGATATTGATTATTACGCTAGAGTTAATTTTTCAGGACTAAGGGATATAGTAGATGCCCTTGGGGGCGTAAAAGTATACTCGGATAAGACGTTTACGTCAGACTGGGGTCCGAGTTTCAAGGAAGGATATAACGAGGTTAATGGAAAAGAGGCTCTTGCATTCTGCCGTGAGAGACATCATTTCGCAGATGGCGACATACAGCGGGGAAAGAACCACCAGCATATGATTAAGGCTATTCTTGACAAAGCGACCTCGCCGGCAATACTGAAGAATTTCAACAAGCTCATGGACAGTATTGAAGGCACGTTTGAGACGAACATGAAGACGAAGAAGATTACAAAGTTTG
>JAAVXK010000112.1 GCA_022790615.1 Lachnospiraceae bacterium | reverse complement strand
CGGCTTTGGCTCTCCCTTCGGCTTGCCAAGATGTGAGCAGAGGATAACCTTTCCTCCGTCAGCGATAAGCTTTTTGATTGTAGGAAGCGCAGCTACAAGTCGGTTCTCGTCCGTAATCTGTCCGTCCTTCAAAGGTACGTTAAAATCACAGCGTACAAGAACTTTTTTTCCGCTTACATTAATATCATCAATTGATTTCTTGTTTAACATTGTTAAACTCCTTTCTGCTAATATTATATAATAAAGAATCCCGCTCTGCGAGATTCTCCGCCTCTAGCGGGTTGCCGAAAGCAGCCTATTCTACTCCGCCGGAGTGCGATTCTTACGAGATTCTTTTACTTTATAAAACATATTTTCCTATAAAGTAACAAAACAGGTCCGGCCCTTTCAGACCGGACCCGAATGGATCTAATTCATATTAAAGTTCATCCACATATCATTACGGCTTTTCGAAATATATACATTCCGAAAAAAAACCAAATCAGCCGCTCTGTGAAATAGTTCAATTATGCTAACTCTGAGAAATACTTGATTGTCCTAACCATCTGGCTTGTATATGAATTCTCATTATCATACCATGAAACAACCTGTACTTCATAAAGGTCGTCCGATACTTTGTTAACCATTGTCTGCGTTGAGTCAAAGAGTGAACCGAATCTCATTCCAACGATATCGCTTGATACGATTTCATCCTCATTATATCCGAACGATTCTGTAGCAGCTGCTTTCATAGCCGCATTGATTCCGTCAACAGTAACGTCATTTCCCTTAACAACTGCTGTTAAAATAGTAGTAGAACCTGTCGGGGTAGGAATACGCTGAGCAGCTCCGATAAGCTTTCCGTTGAGTTCAGGAATAACAAGTCCGATAGCCTTTGCAGCTCCTGTTGAGTTAGGAACGATATTAACGGCTGCTGCACGTGACCTTCTTAAGTCTCCCTTTCTCTGTGGTCCGTCAAGAGTCATCTGGTCTCCTGTATATGCATGGATTGTACACATGATACCTGACTGGATTGGAGCGTACTTGTTAAGCGCGTCAGCCATAGGTGCAAGACAGTTTGTTGTACATGAAGCAGCTGAAATGATTGTGTCCTCTGCTTTCAATGTCTCATGGTTTGTATTGTAAACAATTGTAGGAAGGTCATTTCCTGCAGGAGCTGAGATAACAACCTTACGTGCGCCGGCATTGATATGAGCCTGAGCCTTCTCTTTTGATGTATAGAATCCTGAGCACTCTAATACAACGTCTACTTTAAGGTCTCCCCAAGGACAGTTATTTGCATCCGGGAACGCATAAATCTTAATTTCTTTTCCGTCAACCGTGATAGAATCATCACTGGATGTCACCTTATCAGCTAACTCATATTTACCCTGTGATGAATCATACTTTAAAAGATGAGCGAGCATCTTCGGGCTTGTTAAATCGTTGATAGCTACTACCTCGTATCCTTCTGCTCCAAACATCTGTCTGAATGCAAGACGACCGATACGACCAAAACCGTTAATTGCAACTTTTACTGACATTTTAAATTCCTCCTAATAAGTGTTTTGAAAAATAGTTTGATAGATTGATATTTTTTCTACAAACTGTATTTCCATTTTACATAATATTTACCAAAATATCAAGGGCTAATTCACGCATAAACAGCGCTATTTATAAATTTAATTTTAAAATAATATAAAATTTATATAAACCAAAATAGCCGCAGCCATATTCCGACAAAATATATTACTAAAACCCGGCATATCCAGTTTTTATATAGAGTACTTCGTTCCTTTTCTCATAAAAAACACTATCCAGACACGTATTATTTGTATTATGCCCTTAATTTATACTCAAGCCTTATTTTATCCGCAATAAGCGCAACAAATTCAGAATTGGTAGGCTTGCCCTTTCCGTTATTAATCGTATAGCCGAACAGCTCGTCTATCGTATCCATCTTTCCACGGCTCCACGCAACCTCAATCGCATGCCTAATAGCCCTCTCCACCCGGCTCGAAGTTGTTTTGTGCTGCTTTGCAATCGACGGATATAATAATTTTGTAATAGAGTTGAGCATCTCGCCGTCGTTTACCGACATCATAATGGCATCCCTTAAGTACTGATAGCCTTTTATGTGTGCCGGAACGCCTATTTCATGAATAATGTTTGTGACGTCGGACTCAAGGTCGTGCTCTCTTCTGCCATATATACTGTCGCCCGAGCCGCCGGGCGCCGTTATGAATTTGCCCTTAAGGCTTCTCTTAATCTGTCTTATCCTGGATAGAAGCGCGTCATTGTCAAACGGTTTTAATATGTAGTAAGCCGCTCCGAGTTCAAATGCTTTTTCAGTCACTATCTCCTGACTGATAGCCGAGACTACTATTATTTCAGGGATGTTAACCTGGCTTCCCATCTCGTTTTCCATCTCCCTGACTTTCTCCATGACTCCGAGGCCGTCAAGCTTTGGCATAATTATATCCAAAAGCACCACATCCGGACTGAGTTCATTTATCTTCTCAACCGCCTCTATACCGTCTGCCGCCGTTCCGACAACTTCCATGTCATCCTGTGTTTCTACAAGTTCTTTCAAGGATGCAACCATTCTCTCATTATCGTCCGTAATCAAAACTTTTATTTTTCGCATTTTGCGACAAGTAATTTTTAAAGAGGCAAAAACATGAAAAAACAAATAATAAATAGGGAATTAACCGTTACAATGGTCTGCCGGATTCATTTATAAATCTGCTGCTTATCAGCCGTCAGTCAACCACAACCCTGTCTACATTTACGTAACTTCCTGACGCCAGACTGTTTTGTTCGCCCGTAACCCTTACCTTAATTACATGCGTTCCCGCAGGGAGAGTATCGGTCTCAAATAAAACTACATTGTCGATCCTGCCCACGCTATAACAGTCTACCATAATCTCCTCGCCGCCGTCCACACTTACAGCCAAATTTCCGTGTGCCCAAGCCTTGCTTCCGTAGTATGCCGCCTTAGCGCCCTCAAAAATAATCTCTCAGAAATTTCTGTTTTAGACGCAATACTTCATAAAAGAAAAATAGTCTGATATTATTCTTCACTGACTTCAATCGCATACCTCTGATTGCAATCTAAGTAAACTTTTATATCTGAAAAATGCCTTGGCATAAAGCATGCAATTGATTTGAATCAATTATATTTTATTTTTACAGCCTTTGTCCATTTGCCATATGACCTGCCTCCGTTGTTTACATACGGACGGATTCTATAGTAATAGGTCTTCTTTTTCCTGACTTTTTTATCAGTATATTTTATAACACTATTCTTCTTAATAAGAACAAGCCTTTTGAATCCACGGTTCTTTTTAAGCGACCTCTGAATCTCATAGCCGACTGCCTTACCGTTTTTCTTCCATGTAAGGACAATCTTTCCTGCTTTTTTCTTAATCTTAAACGACTTAACCGGTGCGGGAGTATCCTTAGCAGGTATCGCAGTCGGCACTACAATCGGCGTTGCAGCAGGCAGATTTTTCTGTGCCGGCGGATTAGTTACCACGGGTGTCGGAACGGGACCCTGCGTCGGTCTCGGGTCCGGCAGGTCTGCATCCGTTACCGCCGCAAATACAAAGTTGTCCGCTTCCGCCCTGTACTGTCTTGTGACTTCCGATACATATCCCGTCATATCTCCCCATGCATTCGTTACTGTATAAGGAATAATCGTAAAAGAATAGTCAAAGTTGGTTTTATCTGCATATATTCTGTATTCTTCAAGCGTATCAGGCCTGAAACATCCATTTCCCGCTCCTGATGAGACACTGTTAATTGCAAGGTATGTCTCATCATGTCTTTCTAGGTCATACGGATGTTTTGCCTGTGTAAGCTCATCAGCTGTAAAATGAAGCGCTGATGCTTCAAACTCTCCTTTACTTGCAATTGCAACGGCCGCTTTCTTTTCAGGGTCTGTTACGGTAAACCATCTTACACCCGTCACGTTACCCGTATCCTGCGGATAGACATACGGATAAAACATTCCGTCAACGGTTGTTTCAAATGCGCCGAGCTTGGCGCCCGAACATCTGTCAGACATTGTTTCATAATCGCCTTTGCCGAACCAGTTTACTTTCTCGAATCCCGCGGGAAGCACAAAGTTATTTCCTACCCTGAGCATTCTCTTATTGCTGATGGAAACATTGGCAAGATCGTATGATACATCAACGTCCACTGCCCCGCTGCCGTCAACGGTATATATAATTTTTGCATATGCATTCTGCATCCTGTCAAACGACATTGAAACTTCAAATACATTCTGCTTCCTGTCATTTACTTTTACGCGAATCGAATCAACGCGGACGCTTTCCCCGGCTCTCTGCCATGCACCATCATAGCTTCTGTCATTTTCAAGAGGAGCCCTCCAGAAATTAGGCGTCGGGCCTTTTTCAAGTACAAGCTCATTCTTATATACATATTCTTCGATGGCGCCGGTATCTTTCATAATCCTGAAGCTGAACATATCCCCGCTTATCTCATAGCAGTCGTCCGTCTCGTTAACATTAACCGCATTGGTTGCAATCGTTCTCGTCACATTGGAATCAGTTTCGGGAATTTCAAACTGCTCGTAGGACATTACATATCCCTTTGGAATAAGAATCTCTTTTTTTCCGTCAACGTCAGCATATATATTTTCCTTTGCGTCGGCCGATATATTGAGATAATATTTGCTTCCCTTTTTAAGCTCCGCGGGCATGAATTGTCTGTATGGAACATGTAATATGCCTTCTTCCCCCGGTCCGACGTTGGTGTCTGAAACTTTTCCCGAACCTAAGAGCGTACCGTCTTCATATACTTCATACAGGACATCAAACTTATTAAGGTTGTCGAAACTTGATTCGTTATATACCTGCACCCATTCACCGGCTATGTCCGATTCTGTTGTCCTGTCAAACCAGAAATTCTGATACTGGTACTTGACCTCTTTTAACTCAGGCTGAACTTCCCTGTCTGGAGATACAAAACCGGATACACAGAAAGTAGTCTCTGTCGTAATATCTCCGTTGTCACCGCCGTAGCTAAAAAACATACCGTCATTTTCATCTTTATAAAGGTTCTGATGGGCATAATCCTCTGCGTAATAATCATATCTGTTGCCTGTCACAAGTTTATTCGGCAGGATGTCATCTAATGAACGGAATCTTGTCTGGTCCGCCCAGACCCATAGAAATCCGCCGAGTATATTATGATTTTTTGCATTACGTATTGAATCCCAGTATTCCTTAACGCTTCCTGCGGCATTACCCACTGCAAGGTGATACTCGCACATCAGATACGGCATCGTAGTATTTCCCTTGGAAACAAGGCCTTTTGGATCCCACGGGTACATTTCGCTTTCTACATCAACGCCATTCTGTGCGCCCGAACTTTCGGAATGGACGGGCCTTGTCTTGTCATGGTCCTTAAAATACCAGATAAGATCATAGAACATTCCATCACAATAGTCTTTATTTTCATTATAATAACACTCATTACCTGTCGACCACATGATAATAGCTGTCCGGTTCTTAAGTCTCTCAAACGCCGTAACCGTTCTGTCCATTACCAGCTTTTTGAAAGGAGTCTTAAGCTTTTCATCGGAATTCTGAAGCGCATGGCACTCGACATTCGTTTCCGCCATCATATATAAACCATACTTTTCGCATAAATAATACAAATACTCATCATTACTATAGTGTGAAGTACGAATCGAATTAATATTATGCTGTTTCATGAGCTTAATATCCTCGTACTGCGCTTCATGAGGACAATATTTGCCGTATAACGGGTCCGTATCATGGCGATTTGTACCCTTAAGATAAAACGGCTGCCCGTTTATTGTCATCTGTTTATAAGCATTGGAGCCTGTTGCGCGTTTACCGTTGGCATTAACTTCCGTTGACGTAAATTCTATTTCCCTGAATCCAAGGTTCTGTGACACGGATTCAATAAGTGAACCCGTTTTTTTGTTATACAACGAAAGAACCATTACATAAAGATTAGGGTTCTCGCATGACCAAAGATTCGGCTCATACACCGGATAATCCGATTCAGGTACTTCCGTTACGGAAGCCTTTCCGTCAGAACCTGCCGCAAGCGAAGGAATATCGATGCTCCATCCGTTCATGAAAGGCACGCCGTCTTCATGGTAAAGCGCCACATTAACTGCATATTCCCCGTCAGGTATAGCCGATGTACTATAGTTAGAAATCGTTATATCTTTAAGAATAAGAGTCGCATCTTTATAGTCGTCATCAAGGTCTATATTAACAAAATAATCTTCAAGGTGAATAAGAGGCGTCGCATACAGATATACGTCCCTGAAAATACCTCCGTCATATAAGAAATCCTGGTCTTCCATCCATGTTCCATCGCAAAACTTATGGACTTCTACCGCAAGAAAATTATTTGCGCCCGTATCAATACTTCCGTCACTGTTCTTATACAAATAATCAGTAATATCAAAGCTGTGCGGGCTGTATGAATCCTCGCTGTAACCGACTTCCCTTCCATTTACATAAACATAATAGCAGGATTCAACACCCTGAAAGCTTATGTTTATCCGTCCCCCCGAATCCGCAAGCCCCTGATTCACTTTGAAGTACTTCCTGTACATACCTACGGGGTTGTAGTTGACGGCACATTTCGGAGACTGTACATTCTCCGACTGCCACGGCATATCCACATTTGTATAAATAGGAAAATCAAAACCGTAATGCGTCCAGCTTGCCGGCAGTGTAAGCCCATCCTTCCATTCGCCTTTCTGCTCATAATCCGGTCTGTAAAATCCCTTGTAGTCCGCTTCCTGCATCTCCGTCTGATTACGGACTACGGCGAGCGACCAGTCTGTTACGGAAATGTCTGTACCTGTAAGAAACTGTACATATTTGGATGCATCTTTCCTGTAATCCCGCGCACCGGTAATTGCCGCTGTTACGGAATCATAAGATACATATGAAGCAGAGGTTACCGATGCGTCCTTTACATTGATGCCATAAACCTCCGGGCCTTTCACCTTATTTCCATGCGTATCGGTATAATCCGTTCCCATCCATTCCTGATGTGTGAATTTTTCCGTATCATTCACGCTTGCATCCTGTATTGAAACAAGGTTTGGCAGCATACTGTTATTAAACGGAGCCCATCCTTTCACTAAATTAATTCCCGTCACCTCGGGTGTCGGCTGTGTAGGCTGCGTAGCAGTCTGCGTCGGCTGTGCGGGGTACGAAACAGGCTGCGTCGGCTGTACGGGTTCCACGGAAGACTGCAGCTTTGCCTTTTTTTCTGAAACCTTAACTTTTACTTTTCCAATCTTCCTGGTCTTCTTTTTTAATGCTTCTTTTACGGTAATTTTTGCAGTACCTTTCT
>JAAVXK010000025.1 GCA_022790615.1 Lachnospiraceae bacterium | reverse complement strand
TGTTTTTTTAATTTCAAACAAAATATAGACTTATTAATTATTGAATCAAATCCCCTATTACCTCCGAGGCAATCAACAGACCTGCGGATGCCGGCACATACGCCACGCTTCCCGAAACACGGTTTGACGTAACCGGCTCCTCCTTTGAATACACGACCTTGACATTGCTGACACCCCGTTTTTTTAATTCACGTCTTATAACCCTTGCCAACGGACAGACCGATGTCTTTGCTATGTCGGCCACCTCAAATGCCGAGGGGTCAAGCTTATTGCCCGCGCCCATACTGCTTATTACGGGTACATCTTTCTCTTTCGCCGCCGTAATTATCCCAAGCTTAGCCGTAACCGTGTCGACTGCGTCCACAACATAGTCATATTTGGAAAAGTCAAATTCATGGGCTGTGTCAGGCAGATAAAAACAATTGTGAACAACTACTATTGCGTCGGGATTGATTGACAAAATACGTTTTCTCATAACCTCCGTTTTCAACATGCCTATCGTGTCGTACGTTGCAATAATCTGCCGGTTGATATTTGACTCCGAGACAACATCATTGTCCACAAGCGCAATTGTACCGACTCCCATGCGCGCAAGCGCCTCGGCAACATACCCTCCGACACCTCCGACTCCAAACACAATCACTGATTTACACTTCAACGTCTCAACGGCGTCCTCCCCCAAAAGGGCGGCTGAACGCGAGTACCTTTCTTCCATAAAATCATTCCACTTTCATATTCTTTTTTAATAAAAATTTCTTCATTTTGGATGACAAATATAAAAGTCGGGGCCAAAATACATTTGACCCCGACATCATAATATGCACATTCTACGATGCCGGATTTTTCTTATTCATCTCTCTCTTAATAACTTTAAGGCGTATGAAATCTTCTCTTTCCTTTTCCTCCAACGCGTCTGATATAGTCTTTATAACCGCTTCCGTTGCAGGTATTGTAATGTTCTGTAAAGCGTTGGTCCTCTTTTGCGTCTTCTTTATGTTCATCGCAAGCCTGTAGGCTGAATTTTCTACCATGGCGAGACGGATTGTCAAATCCTTTACCTTGGTAAAGCTCTCCCTCGCCTTATCGAGCGACTCCCTTGAGTTAAGAAACGCGTATACCGGAGCCCGGTTTCCGCTCTTATCATACTCGACGTGGGGAATCTCCGTTCCCATTATGCTTCGCACCTTTATTTTGACCGATTCCTCGACCGGTATCGCCTGCGCCGCATCCATCACGCCCGTTATTCCCATCTCAATGTTGGCCGCCTCAAGGCATTCATATGCCGTCCGGAACGTCTCGTCAATCTCATACTGTATGGATTTGGCGTTCTCTATCATCTCCATCAGCTCTCTGATAAGAATATTCCGCTTTTTATCCATGAGATTATACCCCTGCTTCGCAAGCTTCAGGGAATTTTTTGCCGCTATAAGGTTTCCTTTAGTAGGAACCGCCTTTAGATTCATTACGCATCACCGCTAACTTTATAATATTTTTCAAGAGTCTTCGTATCCATTCTGTCGAGTTCCTCTCTCGGCAACATTCTAAGCAGGCTCCAGCCTATCTCAAGCGTCTCCTCGACAGTCCGGTTCTCCTTATTGCCCTGTCCTACGAATCTTTTCTCAAATTCCTTGCCGAACTCAATATACAGCTTGTCGACAGGCGAGAGTTCATCCTCACCGATTACCGATGCAAGCGCCCTTGCATCGCCGACCTTCGCATATGACGAGAAAAGCTGGTTGGCAACATCCTGATGGTCTCCCCTCGTGAAGCCCTCTCCGATTCCATCCTTCATAAGCCTTGAAAGAGACGGCAGTACATTTATCGGAGGATACACAGACTGCCCGTGCAGCTCCCTGTCGAGAACTATCTGGCCCTCGGTAATATATCCGGTAAGGTCCGGTATAGGATGCGTGATATCGTCGTTCGGCATCGTAAGAATCGGTATCTGCGTTACCGAGCCGTCGACGCCTTTAATGATGCCCGCCCTCTCGTATATCGTCGCAAAATCACTGTACAGATATCCGGGATATCCTTTACGGGAAGGAATCTCGCCTTTGCTTGACGATACCTCACGGAGAGCCTCGGCGTACGAAGTCATATCTGTGAGCACAACAAGTATATGCATATTCTTCTCAAATGCAAGATATTCCGCCACGGTAAGGGCAACCTTCGGCGTTATAAGCCTCTCTACGACGGGGTCGTTCGCAAGGTTAAGGAACATAACCACGTGGTCCATAACTCCGCTGTCCTCAAATGAACGCCTGAAAAACTCAGCCACGTCGAACTTGACGCCCATCGCCGCGAACACAACCGCAAAATTCTTATCAGCGTCACCTCCGAGCGATGCCTGATTGACAATCTGTGCCGCAAGCTCGTCGTGCGGAAGCCCGTTTCCCGAAAAAATAGGGAGCTTCTGTCCGCGAATCAGCGTTGTCAGCCCGTCAATAGCGGATATACCCGTTCTTATATAGTTACGCGGGTATTTTCTCTCATAAGGATTGAGCGGCTTTCCGTTTATATCCCGGACCATCTCGGGAATAATCTCTCCGAGGCCGTCGATAGGCCGTCCAATTCCGTCAAATGTCCTTCCGAGCAGTTCGCCTGAGAGTCCAATCTCCATCGGACGTCCGGTAAGCCTTGTCTTTGAATTCGTAAGCGACATATTCTCCGTGTTCTCAAACACCTGAATGATTGCCTTGTCCGCGTACAACTCAACAATCCTGCCGATTTTCTTCTCTTTTCCGTCAACATTTATCTCAACTATCTCATCAAAAAATGCGTCCTTAACTCCCTCCAGAACTACGAGAGGCCCGTTTATCTCGGAAAGCCCCATATATTCTATCGACATAGTATCCTCCTATCTGCCCTTCGATTATCATTGCCTGCCATCACTTTCATACTGCAAAAAGATACTCAGCAATCATCCGTTCTTTGCAAGAACTTCCTCATAAAACTTATCTATGCGGACCTTGTATTCGGCAAACATCTGCGGCTTATCGTTTGGCACGTCATACTTGATGGCAATTATTTTATCAAACATTCCGGTCTCCCTGAGCACCGACACAGGCATACCCATGGCGACAAGCTCCTTTGATTTTCTGTGAAGATACAGTATGGTATCCATCATAAGGTTCTGCTTTTCAAGGGGAACACAGGTGTCGTCCTTGTGAAACGCGTTCTGCTGCAGGAAACCTACCCTGATTACCCTCGCAATCTCAAGCGTCAGCTTCTGGTCCTCCGGAAGTACGTCGCTTCCAATAAGCTTTACAATCTCCATAAGAGTGTTTTCCTGATTGAGAATCGCCAGAAGCGTATTCCGGTTGTTGACAAAATCACTTCCGACATTCTCGATATACCACGGAGCCATGTCGGACAGATATTCACTGTAACTAATCAGCCAGTTAATGGCCGGAAAATGCCTCGCATACGCAAGTGATTTGTCAAGACCCATAAACGCCCTCACAAACCTTTTCGTATTCTGTGTTACCGGCTCTGAAAAATCGCCTCCCTGCGGCGAAACCGCACCGATTATCGTCACGCTTCCCTCAGTTGCATTAAGGTTTTCAACACGTCCGGCCCTCTCATAGAAAGCCGACAGCTTTGATGCGAGATACGCAGGGAATCCTTCCTCGGCGGGCATCTCCTCAAGCCTTCCCGACAGTTCTCTTAGCGCTTCCGCCCATCTCGAGGTTGAGTCGGCCATTATTGCCACGTCGTAACCCATGTCCCTGTAATATTCCGCAAGCGTTATTCCCGTATATATACTCGCCTCACGCGCGGCCACCGGCATGTTGGACGTGTTGGCAATGAGAACGGTTCTGTCCATAAGCGGATTTCCCGTCCTCGGGTCGGTAAGCTCCTTAAAATCCTCAAGAACCTGCGTCATCTCATTTCCGCGTTCCCCGCATCCTATATATACGATTAAATCAGCATCCGACCACTTTGCAATCTGATGCTGCGTCATAGTTTTGCCCGTACCGAACCCGCCCGGTATCGCAACCGTTCCGCCCTTCGCAATCGGGAACATCGTATCAAGTATCCTCTGCCCCGTTACAAGCGGCCTGTCGGTAAAATGTCTCTTTATGACCGGCCTCGGCGTACGAATCGGCCACTTCTGAACCATTGTCAATTCCTTTGTGCTGCCGTCGGCAAGTGTAATATTCACAAGCGTATCGCCGATAGTATATTCACCGTCGGGAACGACAGAGCTGACTACGCCGTCTGTGCCCGGAGGCGCCATAACTTTATGCAGGATAGCTGAAGTTTCCGGTACTTCCGCGATAATCGTACCTCCGCAGACTACGTCGCCTTCTCTGACCGTGATGTGCGCGCTCCATTTTTTTTCGTAATCAAGGGCGTCAACGCTTACGCCCCTATTGATAAAAGCGCCTGAGCGCTCCGCAATCTCACGCAGCGGCCTCTCTATTCCGTCAAATATATTGTTTACAATGCCCGGCGCAAGCGTAAGCGACATACTCGTTCCCGTTCCGACAATCTCGTCGCCCGCCTTTAAGCCCGACGTCTCCTCAAACACCTGAATCGTAGTCCTTGCAGACGTGAGCGTGATAACCTCGCCAACGAGCTTTTCCCGGCCTACATAGACCATCTCGTTCATTTTAAATTCGGTTGCGCCCTTTATGTATATTACGGGGCCGTTTATTCCATATATTATGCCTTTCGCGCTCATATTTTTCACCACCCAACACTAGAAATTAAAATTACGTCCGGCCTCTTCAAGTTTTGAGGTAAACGACTCATCAATCAGAACATTTTTTGCCGGAATCTCTGCCCGTATTCCGCCCATTATGTTTCTGTCACAGACAGCTACATTGGCGCCGCACGATGCAGACAACTCTTTTATAAGCTCCTCGTCCGTCGCATCGACATAGATTGTCATACTGTCGTCGCCCGCATACTCCTCGGCCTTTTTAATATGGGCTTTCAACATCGAAACATATTCGGGAGTATTTTTATACTGAATAAGTTTATCCGTCACCCTGTCAAATATATTTTTTCTGTATTCCTCCTGTTTCGCGGCGAACTCCCTTCGAAGCTCTATCTGCCGCCTGGAAATCTCACTGTTACATTCCCTGATTAACGAATCCCTGCCAACCTTGAATTTGGCTTCGGCGGACTCCCTCACATTTATGACATGCTCATCATATGAAGACTCGAGTGAGTTCCTAAACTCACTGACGGCAGTCTCGTTTCTCCGTCCGGCATCTTCCATTGCGGCGTCAAAAAAAAGCTTTAGCTTTTCGTCCTGTGTCATATCTAATCCTCCGGGTATAATCCCATTAAATATTGATTCCTATCGCATCCTTGACATATGAAGTAATGAAATCTTCTTTTCTTCCGGTACCGTGCCTGTCCGGTATTTCCACAATAAGAGGCTTTGAGTATTTGAGCTTAATATTGTTTACAAGCTCCCCGTCCAGCCTGCACAGCCCCTCGCTTATTAAAAGAATACCTATCTCCTTATCCTTGAGGGCCCTGTTTACGGCGTCGGTAAATTCCTCCTGCCCGTGTACGATTACTCCCTCAACGCCCGCAAGTTTCATTCCCACACATGTGTCGGTGCTGTCACATATCAGATACATTTTCATTACAGTTTACCCAAAATCATGATTGAAATGATGAATCCGTACAGACAAACTCCCTCGGCAAGCCCGACGAAGATAAGGGATTTTCCAAGTACCGACGAATCTTCGCTTACAGCTCCAAGAGCAGCGCTCGCTGCGCTCGCAACCGCAATTCCTCCACCGATTCCCGATATGCTCGTCGCAAGAGCCGCGCCTATATAGCCAAGTCCTGCAGCGAGTCCGTCAGCGGGCGCTGCCGCAGCTTCCGCTGAAGCCTGCGGTGCGAACATTACAAGCACTCCCGCCACAAGCAGGCCGAAAAACAGTACCGCATTGACACTGAGTACCCGCTTATATCTCTTCTTACAGCGTTCACCGATAAAGAATACCCGGAACGGAATGAAAATACTGAGAATCATTGCCACCAATACTAATATTTCTGTTGTTACTGTTGTCATATATATGACCTCCTTTTGATATATGTTTTACTCAAATTTATCCCTCGTTGTAAGGCTTAAATTCGCGTCCGCCTCCGCGGTAGAACCTGCTGAACATCTCGTAGTATTCAAGACGCATAACCTGTATTCCCACAATCAGTCCCTCAAGCCCGCAGACGAGTATATTGCCTATTATGATAACAAGCAGGTTTCCCATTCCGCCGTTCTCAGCGCCGGCAAGCATCAGCACAACGGCCATCATTGACGCATGGCTCACCGCAAACCCTCCGATACGCACGAACGAGAGCGTGTTTGAAAAATAACTTAGCAGTATCTCAAACATCTCAAAGAATACCTGTACCGCGAAAACGCCCCACTCCTTCGGCATTGACTCCGCATGTTTGAACACTACAGCCATGAGAGGCTCTTTGAGAATGATAAGTACAAGCGGAACTACAAACATCACAACCAGAACCGCAACGCCGGGAAGCGTATGCCCCGTCATAAACAATACGACGCACGCCACTACCGCGCCGTAGAATATAAGTCCGCACACTCCGTTGTAGTCAAACAGTACTTCCTTAAATTCCTTGGCCCTGACCGCATTTACAATGTTAAATACCATCATAACGAGTATGAGCGCCATGCCGAGCGCAATGGCATATGCGAACACGGTATTCATCTTGCCGACAAACGGCAGGTCGGCCATGCTCTCCGCGGGCCTTAACCACAGCGGATCGATTATATCCTCGTAGCCGAATATACTTCCGAACAGGAAGCCGAAGATTGTCGAAAAGATTCCCGCCACCCCTATAATGGCGGCAAGGTCCATTTTCTTAAACTTATATATGAGGAATCCCGCCACGGCAAGGCACAATCCCTGTCCAACGTCGCCAAACATCATGCCGAATATTATCGTATACGATATCGCCACAAACCACGTCGGGTCAAATTCCCTGTAGTCAGGCAGACCGTACATTTTTATCAGCATCTCAAACGGCCTTAAAAGCTTAGGGTTCTTGAGCTTAATCGGCGCGCCGCCAAACGGCCCTTTGTGCTCCTCCTCGGTTATCACCGTGATATATTTGTCGCCTGAAAGCTCGTCCTCAAGCTTATCCGCCTCATCCTGCAGCATCCAGCCGCACATTATAAAATATTCCGTGTCGCCCGTTTTCGAAAAAGCAAACTGTTTTCTCAAATCATAGTTTCTGCACGCAATTTCAATGCTTTTTCTGGCTGCGAGCAGCTTTTCGGAATTATCGTTAACGTACTTTTCCAGTCTGTCATTTTCTTTTTTAAGGTCATTTTCAAGCTGTACAACCTCGTTCTTCAGCTTTTGTGCCGCCTCGTCAATCATACCGTCGTAGTCGCCGTTAATCTCGATTCTCTCAAAGTTCATCTCAGAGTATATGGCATCAATATTTTCAATCTCCGCAGCCGGCGCAAAATATATTCCCCACACATACTCCGCGTCGATACTGCACTCACAGAATATGGAACACATATCTTCGCTCGCAAAATCGTTGAGCTTTTTGTAGTAGTCTTTCGCTATACGGCCAAACCTGTATTTGATAAACCTGAACGCACGTATCTTATGTAAATCATAATGTATGCTGCTGTACGGCAGTATATTGTCAAGAAGCTCCTTCTTTTTGTTAAATACTGCAAGGACTTCATTTCTCCCCGCGCCAAGCTCCGAAAGCCGGTTCTCAAATTCCTCTATTATACGAACCGCCTCATCCTTGTCAGGCAGGCTGCACGTGACGTTCACGCCTTCCGTCTTCATATTTTCCGTCATCTGGTTTGCCCTATTGAGGCTCTCCTTATACGGGTTCGGTTCATTGTGAATGACAAGGTTAGAAATTTTATCTATCTCCGCGACAGTATTTTCAATCTGTATTTCATATTTTGAAACATATTCATCGACTACGGTTTCCAGTTTGCTGACCGGCGCCGCAATCTTTATGAACTTCATTCTTGCAATCATCTGTCAAGCCTCCTTACGCTCCCAATATATAATGGACCATATCGTCCCTTTTAACCTCGTATCTGACACACTCGATTACGCGTATCAGCCTGTCAATCTCTTTCTCTTTCTGATAAAAATAGGATTCAATACATGCTATGCTGTACGGATTCTTTCTGATTCCATCCAAAAAAAGCTTTTTCATCTGCTCATCATACATTTTTTCAAGATTGACATTTTCAATTCCGCCCGCTTTTCTAATGTACGGGAGTCTGTTGACAGTCTGGATGAAGTCCTCCTCCGACTCGGTTTTCACAAGATACAGCATATCCTGCTTTCTGATTTTGTAATATATAGGAATGACAAGCGAATACATCTGTGCCGGAGACAGCTTATAGTATTTTTTCGCCCGATAGAGCCATTGTATGTTCAGAAGGTCAATCTCCTGCCCGTAGTTTTTCCGTATGATTGCAAGGTCGCTTTTTGACAGAACCTTATGTCCGGCTTTCCACAGCGATTTGAAATAATATATGTCAAGCACCGACTCGTAATCAAACAATCCGGCGTTTCCTCTCTGCCATATCATCCGCAGTACGTTGTGGTAAACCGTTCCGTCAAGTGCGGATATAACTTCTTCAATGTTCGACGCAGTCATAATCTGTTTCAGGTTAATGCCGCTCCTGCGTTCAAATACCGGAAGTTCGATTACTCCTATCTGGTAATCGTTCTGTATCTTCCCGTAACATCTCCTTAAAGCCCTTCTTATGACCGCAATTTCATATTTCATAAAAAATGCTTTCAGGTAAGCTTTCTGCACAGCGTGGGAAAACTTATATATTTTATCGAAATCAGTATATAAAGTAGAGCGGACCAGCTTCTCCAGACGGTGCCTCCTTATACTGCTTTCGTTTTCATTTGCCAAAACATGTTGATATCCGGCGGACTTTTTCAGATAAGACAGTATTCCGCCTACGCTGCCCTGTTCCATAAGGTTAAGAAAATCCCCGTCAGTTAAAAGCTTTGCTTTCATCGCTTTAATCTTAGTCGCAAGGCCGCTGTACTCTAACAAATCACCCATATTATATAAAACCCCAATAAAAAATGCATGTTATATGCATTTTCTACCTTTCCATATTTTTAAATATGCCATATATTTAATGATGCTCATACTGAAATAATGGACGCAAATATTTCCTCTACCCATTTGTCCTGCTTTTCCATGTAATCCCTGTCAAGTTTGTCTGACATTTCTTTCATTCCGGAGCGCATGGCTTCAATTTCATCGGACGCCTTTGCCTTTAGTTTGCCGGCAAAATCATCAAGCTTTTTCTTATATTCGCCGTCAAGCTCCGCATCAAAATCCGCAATCCTTTTTTCATGGCCGGCGCTTATCTTTTTCTTCTCCTCGTCGGCCGCATCAAGCATTTTCCCGGCCGATTCCTCTATCTTTTCAAGCCTGTCAAAAAGTTCGTTCACCGCATCTGTCATTGGAACACCTCCACAGACCATATTTTACACCTTTTGTATTGTATAGTCAAACGATTCGTGAAAATTTTCTGCCCAAATTGAATATACACATTAGATAGAACGCAACTGTATAAAAGCCGCGGCAAGATATTACTGTCTTTCCACGGCTTACTGCGAAACTGTCGCCATATTTATTGGTACATGTCTGTTGAAATATTATATCCCTTCCGCTTTCCTTATGACGGTAACGCCCTCATCACATGACACGAATGTGATATATAAGTTGCAGAAAAAGATTGAGCCGGACAGTAAAAATCCAACTTATCTCAAAACTGTGTCAGGCATTGGGTACAAGTTCAGTGCTGACAGTGCATGGAAGTGAAACTTAATCAAACAGCAGACATATGTATACAGTCTGCCTTTACAGGAATAATTAGAACACACCGGTTTTTAGTCCGCACCGCCTGCGGTCATATGAAAACGCTTAAGCAGCGCTTCTTTTGAGCGTCGTGCGGACAACAAAACGGGAATTTCCCCTGACAAAGTATGACTGTACAAATATGTCTGCGTCAGTTAGTAGAATATTTGCATGCCAGTAATTTATATATTGGAATATTTTTTATCTGTAGTACACCGAATTCCATCTGAGTTCATTTTTCAGCGTCCGCATATCCGTATCCGCACCGATGACAACGCTCTCAATTCCAAACGCGTCCGCCCAGTCAACCATCTGCTCGGTTGTAAGGTCGTATGAAAATGCTGTGTGGTGCGCTCCGCCCGCAAGTATCCATGCGGCCGCCCCAACTTCAAGGTTAGGCCTTGGCGTCCAGAAATTCGTTGCAACAGGGAGCTTTGGCATTGGCTTCTCACACTTTTTGCAGTCTACCTCATTAATTATCAGTCGGAAACGGTCTCCCAAATCAATAAGGGATGTAGCGATGCCTTCTCCTTCCTTGCTTGTAAATACAAGGCGCGCAGGGTCTTCCCTGTCACCCATCGACAGCGGCTTACATTTGATGCTTATCGGTCCGTCCGCAATTGTCGGGCATATCTCAAGCATATGCGACTGAAGGATTCCCTCTTTTCCCGGAACAAAATTGTAGGTGTAGTCCTCGAGGAAACTTGTTCCCTTCGCACCCTTCTTGCCATCCGTCATGATTTTCATAAGTCTTACCATTGCAGCCGTCTTCCAGTCTCCCTCAGCTCCGAAACCATAACCCTTTTCCATAAGTCTCTGGATTGCAAGTCCCGGAAGCTGTTTCATGCCTCCAAGGTCTCCAAAATGAGTAACTATCGCATGATAATTCTTCTCTGTCAAAAACTTCTCAAGGCCAAGTTCAATCTGCGCCTGTACTGCAACATGTTCGCGGAATTCTTTCTCGTCGCGGCCCTCGGTAAGAATTTCATATTTGCTGTAATATTCTTCTACAAGCGCGTCTATATCGCCTTTTTTAACATCATTGACATAATCTACAGCCTCATTTACCGGATAAGCGTCTACCTCCCAGCCAAAAAGCATCTGTGCAGACACCTTGTCGCCGTCTGTAACGGCTACGTTTCTCATATTGTCGGCAATTCTCGCAACCCTTATGTGACTGCTCTCCATTACACCGATTGCCGTGTACATCCAACTTGAAAGCTGCTCCCAAACCTTCTTATTTTCCCAGTGTCCGACAATAATTTTGCGCTCGATGCCAAGCCTTGTCACCATATGTCCGTACTCTCTTCCGCCGTGGGCCGACTGGTTTTCATTCATGAAGTCCATGTCAATCGTGTCATACGGTATCTCCTCATTAAACTGGGTATGGAGATGGCAGAGCGGCTTATTGTATTCCTTCAGCCCGAGTATCCATGACTTGGCCGGCGAAAATGTATGCATCCATGTGATGACGCCCGCACACTCCTCATCCTGATTTGCGTCGTTAAATGTCTTTCTTATGAGTTCATTCGTGATTAGAGTCGGTTTCCATACTATCTCATATGGAAATGCCCCCGATTTGTTGAGTTCCTCAACAATTATCTTTGAATGTTCTGCAACCTTCGCAAGACATTCGTCCCCGTACAAATCCTGTGAGCCTGTACAAAACCAAAACTTGTAACTTTTCATAAATTAATCCCTCCTGTTTTAATAGCAGCGCATATATTGGCGCATATTTAACACATACCAAGTCTGATATTTATGCTGATATGTATATACTATAAATGTACCTCATATAAGTATCTCCATACAATGGGGAAATAATTATTATAGATGAATTATCTAAGGTTAAAATAGTATTGAAACCGTATTGAAAAATATGCTGCTCGTTTTGTTAGCTGGTAAATAAAAAAATATTATGTTATAGTATCTTTGTCGATTTTTGTTATAGAATGTAATCTAAGTCTATATATGCAAGATATGAGTTTCCGAAAGTAATATACAGTATGATAAAGTTTGAATTCAGGAGAGGAAATAAAAAATGTATATGAAACGAGAATACACCGGACAAAATGTTTATGACGCCCTGCAGGAACGGCTTAAATTTTTGTTTGAGGAGTTTGAAAACATTTTTGTATCGTTTTCAGGCGGTAAAGACAGCGGCGTCCTGCTTAACCTGGTTTTGGATTTCCAGCAAAAACATTATCCCGAAAAAAAGATAGGTGTCTTTCATCAGGATTTCGAGGCGCAGTATACAGTCACGACCGAGTACGTGGAGCGCACATTTGAGCGTATTAAGGATAAAGTAGAGCCTTACTGGGTATGTCTTCCAATGGCAACGAGAACTGCGCTTGGCAGTTACCAAATGTATTGGTATCCCTGGGACGACACAAAAAAGGATATCTGGATACGTTCTATGCCCGGACATCCATATGTAATTAATCTTGAGAACAATCCCATGACTACATACAGATACCGTATGCATCAGGAGGATTTGGCAAAACAGTTCAGCCGGTGGTACCGGATCGCACACGGAGGAAAGACGGTCTGCCTTCTCGGCATACGTACAGATGAATCTCTGCAGCGCTACAGCGGCATACTGAATAAAAAATATGGCTACAAAAACGAACCTTGGATAAGCAGACAGTTTAAGGATGTGTGGACGGCGTCTCCGATATATGACTGGTCAAACAGCGATGTGTGGCACACCAATTACCTGTTTGGATATGACTATAACAGACTTTACGACCTTTACTACATGGCGGGGTTAAAACCTGACCAGATGCGGGTTGCATCACCGTTTAACGACTATGCAAAAGACAGCCTGCATCTATACCGTGTTATAGACCCTGAAATATGGGCCAAACTAATAGGACGGGTGAACGGTGCAAACTTCGCTTCTATCTACGGACGTACCAAAGCGATGGCGTACCGGAATATGACGCTCCCGGAGGGACACACCTGGGAATCATATACAAAATTTCTGCTTGACACCCTCCCCGTAAGACTTAGAAACAATTATATAAGAAAATTTAAAACCTCAATTGATTTCTGGCATCAAAAAGGCGGCGGGCTTGAAGAAAATGTTATTCAGGAGCTTATAGACCATGGATACAACATACGAAGAAACGGAATTTCTAATTATACTGTTATGAAAAACTCCCGCATAATATTTCTTGATAAAATCCCCGACCATACGGACGATATCAAGTCCTCCAAAGATATTCCAAGCTGGAAACGAATGTGCTACTGTATTTTAAAGAACGACCATACATGCCGTTTCATGGGCTTTGGCATCTCAAGAGAACAGCAGAAAATGGTTAATATGCTGAAACGAAAATATAAAAAGGTTGGTGAATAGAATGGCTCCAAAAAGTCCCGTATACAATATTATCTCCGTTCCGATTGAGAAAATAATTCCGAATACATACAACCCGAACGCAGTCGCGCCGCCGGAGATGAAACTGCTGTATGACAGCATAAAGGAGGACGGTTACACAATGCCTATTGTTTGTTACTATGTCAAAAGTCAGGACATCTATGTCATAGTTGACGGATTCCACCGGTACCAGGTCATGCTCGACTATCCCGACATAAGGGAACGCGAGGGCGGAATGCTCCCCGTCTCTGTAATTGACAAATCGTTGGACAACCGGATGGCCAGCACCATACGCCATAACCGGGCTAGAGGTTCGCATAATGTCGACCTAATGAGCAACATAGTAAAAGAGCTTCATGAGATTGGAAGGTCAGACGCATGGATATCCAAACATCTGGGTATGGACAGAGACGAGATATTAAGACTCAAACAGATTACCGGTCTTGCAGCGCTGTTCAAGGATGTGAAGTTCGGTGAGGCATGGCGTCCGGTAGAGGACGAATTATATAAGAGCGAACACGCCTCCGGCTGCATCGAGGCGAGCGACGAGGACAAGAGAATTGCCAAAGAAGCGTCGGAAGACCCATTATAAAGTCAAATACGCTGTTTACTTTTATATTGAGTTGTGATAGAATTTCCAACAATATGTCACTGTTAATTTTATAACAAAATGGAGGTAGACCAAATGAAGAAAAGTACAATGGCAAAAATATTATGCATTATTGTAGTTGTAATTTTTGGTTTCATTTATTATTACAACGCCTTACCCGCAATTAATATTCACTCTCCCGGACTTTGGGGATTCATGATTATTCTTTCTGCTGCATTTACGCTGGCATCCGGATTTTCCAGCCTTAAAAAAATGTTTCAGGAAAAAAGCAAACACATCAGTGTTGTAAAGTTATCAAAGTCAAACCGCCTTTTCGGTTTCTTTGTCCTAGTTACCGTTATCCTTGTTGTCGTATACGGAATAGGTTCATTTTTGTCATCGCCGATTATCAATGCGAAGAAATACAGGGAACTTATCAATATAGCGGACGGCGACTTCAATAGTGATATTGAACAGATATCATATGACGAGATACCGCTTCTTGACAAAAATTCCGCCGAGATAATCGGAGGCAGAAAAATGGGTACAATGGTTGATTATGTTTCGCAGTTTGAAGTTGCCTCGGACTACACCCAGATTAATTATCAGGGAAAGCCGGTGCGTGTAACCCCGCTTGAATATGGAAATCTTCTCAAATGGTTTACGAACCGGAGCGAGGGTATTCCGGCATATATTTCAATAGATATGGCCACACAGAATGCAGACTGTATAAAACTTGACGAAGGTATTAAGTATTCGAAAACGGAACATTTCGGAAGGCTGATATACAGATATCTGCGCTTCAACTATCCGACATATATATTTGACAATATTAATATGGAGATTGACGAGACGGGAACTCCGTACTGGATATGTCCTGTAAAAGATTATACTATAGGCCTGTTTGGAGGCGTTACAATAAGCAATGTGGTAATCGTCAATGCAGTGACAGGCGAACACACGGATTACGATATTAATGAAGTGCCCGAATGGGTTGACCACGTATATTCAGCCGACCTGCTAATATCATATTATGATTATTATGGAACGCTGCAGCATGGTTACCTGAATTCCATTCTAAGCCAGAAAGGGTGCCTGCGTACAACAGCCGGCTACAACTACATCGCGCTTGACGACGACGTATGGGTATATACCGGTGTTACAAGCGTCGGCGGCGACGAGTCAAACGTCGGTTTTGTGCTTATGAACCAGCGTACCGCCGAAACCAAATATTATCAGATTGCAGGGGCGGAGGAATTTTCCGCAATGAGCTCGGCTGAAGGAAAAGTACAGAATCTTGGCTATAAGGCGACTTTCCCGCTGCTTCTAAATATTTCCGGGGAACCGACCTATTTCATTTCCCTGAAAGACAGCGCAGGTCTCGTAAAAATGTATGCAATGGTTAATATACAGAAATATACCCTTGTAGCGACATCAAACACTGTAGAAGATTGCGAAAAACAGTACAGGGAGATGCTTGTCAGCAATAAAATAATAGCGGATGGCGCCCCAACCAAAGAAGAATATGCCGATACAAAAACAGTAACGGGCACAATTGAGAAGATTGCACAGGCAGTTACCGACGGCAATTCCCATTTTTATATCGTACTGTCGGGCATGAGTGAAATATATGATGTAAATGTTTCGGATAATATAGGAATTGTCTTAAAAGACGTGGGCGATTCAGTTACGTTTGAATATATAGAACAGTCCGTTTCAGAAAATGAAACCGTCTATAAGGTTACAAACGTAAAGTAAAAAGAAAATGATTATATAATATCCTCCGCAAAGATATAGTGTATCAAAGCAGAGGATATTATATATTATGTATTTTATGAAGCTGAATTTATTTATAATTTTATGTCATTCTCCAATTCACTTGCAATGGAAATAGTCTGTTCGAGAACTCCCCTAATTGAACTTATGCTGTCTATATGGCTTTTTGCAACATCGTTAGCTTCTTTTATTGAGTCAGTTATCGCCTCAAGATGATTGACAATTACGGACAAAGTAGTTTTTATCTCGGTTGCAGAACTGCCGCTGTCTTTTGCCAGCTTGCCCATCTCTGTAGCGACAACCGCAAATCCCCTGCCTGCCTCACCGCTTCTCGCAGCCTCAATTGATGCGTTCAGCGCAAGTATGTTAGAATGGGACGCGTTGCTGCTGATTTTATTAACAACGCCGGCTGCCTCGTTGACGTCCGCCTCGACGTCCGAAGTCATTTTATTCATACTGGTAAGCATGTTGAACAATTTTTCGATTCCGCCTACTACATCCTGAATGGAACTATCAATTTCATGTATTGACTTCTGGAATCTTGCGGCGATATCCTTAATCTTCTCCCGTTCTTCCACAGAGTAAGAACAAATAATGCATCCTACCACCTGGCCATTATCTTTGATAGGTACCAGGTTCCCCTCAATCGGAAATCCCATGACTTCTTTGGGCAGATAATTATGTTTTGTAACACCTCTTGCAATTACCTCGTTAAAAGTTCCGCTAGGGTCGTCAAAGACCGAACCTACCTCAAATTGGGGTGGGATTCCTTCAGGCAGTGAAAACCCCTGTACAATCCCGTCCGTGTCCAAAACAGATATAATCAGGTCCTTATCTAATAACTGTCTGATTATGTCCATATTCTCGATAATATTCTGTAATTTTTCATTCATAATTTCACCAGACATCAAGCAAAATTGCTTGCGTTTATCCTTTCTTATATTTTACTTTCACAGGTTATATAATTACTTTAAACAGACTGCATGCAATTATTCATCAGCATTGCGATAGTCATAGGTCCCACTCCGCCCGGAACCGGGGTTATGGCGGATGCGACAGGCTCAACGTCGTCAAATAACACATCGCCGCATAGCATGCCGTTTTCTTTCCGATGTATTCCTACGTCTATAACAACTGCTCCTTCTTTAACATATTCCTTAGTGATATATTCCGGTTTTCCGATTGCAACAATAAGTATATCCGCCCTTTTCGTTACTTCCTTTACGTTCTTTGTTCTTGAGTGGCATACCGTGACGGTAGCATTCTCACGGAGCATAAGAAGAGCCATTGGTTTTCCTACTATGTTACTCCTGCCCAATATTACGCACTCTTTGCCCTCAATCTCTATTCCTGAGCGTTTTAACAGCTGTATGACGCCTGCCGGGGTACACGATACATATCCTTTTTGTCCAATACTAAGCGCACCGACGCTTTGGGGGTGGAAACCGTCCACATCTTTTTTAGGAGATATTGCCTTAATAATAACATCTTCGTCAATGTGCTTCGGTAACGGGAGCTGTACAAGGATACCGTTGACATCCTCCCTTTCATTAAGGTCATTCACAAGCTTTAGCAGTTCTTCCTGCGTTGTCTCCTCAGGAATCTCGTATGCAAGCGAGTTGATTCCGATGTACTCGCACGCCTTCTTCTTATTGCCGACATATACCGTCGACGCAGGGTCTTCCCCGACCTGAATAACGGCCAACGTAACTTCTTTGCCCTCTGATTTATATTTCGCAGCGAGCTCTTTCAATTCATCCTTAATTTCTGACGATATCTTTTTTCCGTCAATTATGGCAGCCAAAATAGAATCCTCCAATCCTTTAATTCCGCGGGCAACGAACCGGGCACGGAAGTTGCCGCGTCCGGCTGCTGCTACGCTGTTCAAATACCCCGCCCCTTGGGCGAACTTTTTTCTTAATGATTATATGATAACTTATATATTAAAAAATAGCAACATGACATTCATTATAAATTATAAATGGAAATTATTTAATATGTGCAAGTACTATAGTATCAGTTGTTTTCACCAAAAGTTCCTCCCCCGGGCGATAAAAATAAATATATATGTTGACATATATTATCGGATTCATTAATATATGGCTGACAATAACAATATATATGGGAGGAATTATATGTTCAGACTATGGGGAAAAACATTTAAAGATAATAAGATGATTCACGATTATGTATACGAATGTGACAACTATTCTATCAACAGAACAAAAATGGTCTTTAACGGCCTGGAAGATATATGTAAGCACTTTGATTTATCGGTTCCGATGTGGTTTGAAAAAAATATTGACGAATTCAAACGGATTGATAAGACGCGTTTTTACAGCGATAATTTTATCGACTCGGTTGATTTTGAGTTTTTAGAAATTCATGTTATAGAGGAATAATTGAGGGCTTCATATATGAAGCCCCCCTTTATTATCAGACACCGGATGCGCTGCCGTCAATTACTACGGTCACAACGCTGTGTGCAGGCATATCAAAACACCCGTTATCGTCAAGACTTCCGGCATCCTGATAAAATGTCTCGGTATTCTCACCATTTTCGTAATTTGTAAGTATAACCTTACTGTTACTTACTTTATAGCTTCCCATCTGGAACTGGTATTTTTGCGGAACATCAAGGTCATTAACCGCTACAAGTACCATCCTTTCTTTTTCAGGCGACACATATGCCGAACATGAAACCTCATCTGTACCAGCCTTTGTCCTGTCAACACCCTTCACGGTATCCAAATCGACATCTGCGCCAATCCTTATATAACCCGGAAGAATGTATTCCGAAAAATGTCTCATGGAATAATATTTTTCGC
>JAAVXK010000029.1 GCA_022790615.1 Lachnospiraceae bacterium | reverse complement strand
GACGACATTTTCTTTTTCCCGGTCTGTTCCCATCCCGCATAAGCGCCGTCTCCTTCCGGAGTATTCCATATCATTCCCGAGCCTTCCCTGTTTTCCGTTTTTCCAAGTCCGGCGGCATTTTTAACCGCTTTTTGAAGTTCGTCGTAACGGTTTCCGGCGCTTGCCGACATGACAATCAGAAATACGCCAAGCCCCGCAATAAAAAGAACGCTTGAATCTATTATTTCACTGACAAATGGGTCGGAAAAATAATTCACGCTGGACGGTACTACCGAGACAATACATAAGAAAATTCCGCAAAATCTCATGATAAGGCGTAAATGCGTCTCTTTTTGATATTTTTGCGCCGCATATTCTCCTGCCTTTGTATCCAGCATTATTCCATAATGTGAAATATTACCGTATCTCTTTTTCATTTCATATGCCGACAAAAAAAGAACTACAGCCACGGCAACCAAAAGGAAAAACAGGCTCACGCCTACAACTTCTGCTATCATATACGTAACATAACCGCTTGCACCGCACGCCTCAAATATCGTCACAATAAAGGGAGCAAATATGCAAAGGAATACCGCAGCGGCAATGAGCAGCGCATGCGTCCACGCATATGAAATATATTTTTTTGTCTCGTCAAACCCCCACCTGAATACCTTTTCCACATCTTTACCGTTCCTGCCTGCGGATTGTTTCGAACCGTTCATCCCCTGCGCGCCGCACTCCGCAAACTTACCGTCCGCATTACTGCGAATATTGTTCATATATTCCTCAATGCCCAGTTCGCCTGCAAGTTCCTGGAGGTCCCCAAACTCTGATATTACGATTCCGATTGCCTCTTTTTCCGTCTTCCCTTCCCTTATCAATTCCTCGTATTTGTCTTCCATATTTTCAAGAAGTTCCGCTTTTGCCCGAAGCACTTCAGGCGTCTCCGGCAAACCCAAAAATAAATTATTGAGATATTCCCTTAATGCGTCCATAACATCCTCCTCATTTACTTCACTGCTAATCCATCCTATACTATCCTGCTGATATACGGATATATCTATCGCTTTTATGCTATATTACACTACAAACTTATCAATTACTTCTTTCGTAACCGCCCATTCATCACATTTCTGCTTGTAATAATCAAGACCCGAATCCGTTATCCGGTAATAGGTCCTTCTCTTCTTTCCCACATCATTTCCGAAAAATGATTCTATATATCCGTTTTTCTCCATTCTGGTAAATGCCGAATACAGCGTGGTTTCCTTTATTATATACTTTTCCTCGGAAATATGCCTTATCTCCTTGGAAATCTCATATCCGTACGACGGCTGCCGCCGCAAAAGGTTCAGAATAATCGTATCATTGTATCCTCTAATAACGTCACTGCTAATCATACTTTCAGGCATTAGTCGATTAAACCGCCGCCCTCTCCCTCCTTTCCAAAACAAGATAATTTTACTACTATAATCGTAGTACGACTGTCGTAGGATTATAATATCACAACTACTACGACAGGTCAAGTATATTTTAAAAGACTAAACTATATCGGAGCGCTGTTACAGAAAAATTCACGCTCCGGCAAAAAAATATGGAAGCGGTGAGTAAATCAGCGCTCCCATAAACTCTATTTTATAAAAATTCCCCGCAATGTCTCCATAAGTTTTACGACATCAATAGGTTTTGCAACATGCCCGTTCATCCCTGCATCCAGCGCCTTCTTCCTGTCCTCGTCAAATGCATTTGCAGTCATGGCAATGATAGGCACATCCGCCCTTATCGAATCATCCAGCGCCCGGATTGTCCTGGAAGCCTCATATCCATCCATGACCGGCATCTGTATATCCATAAGAATCAGGTCATATGTACCGCCGGGCTCCCTTTTTATCGTCTCGACGGCCTCCGTTCCGTCATTCACTATATCAATTACAAACCCGGCCTCTTCCAGTATTGCTTTCGCAATCTCCTGATTCAGCGCGTTATCCTCCGCCAAAAGTATTTTCTTTCCGGCAAATAACTTAGAGGAGTCGTCATATTCTCCATTATCCCCATGTATCTCATAACCCCGGACAAATTCTTCACTATCATGCGGGTCAACTGTGCGGAACCGGAAAGACACGATGAACTCAGTGCCTTTTCCCTCCTCGCTCTCCACAGTCACGCTTCCCTGCATCATATCTATAATATTCTTTGTAATTGTAAGACCGAGTCCGGTTCCCTGAATTCCGCTTATAGTACTTGTATGCTCACGCTCAAAAGGTTCAAAAATGTGTTTCAAAAATTCCTTGCTCATTCCTATTCCGTTGTCCTTGACCCTGAACTGGTACGAAGCATACCCATCCGATACCCCAGACGTCTGTATTATACTAAGGCTAACCGTGCCTCCAGGCTTCGTATACTTGACGGCGTTGCTCAAAATATTTAAAAGCACCTGATTCAGACGAAGCTTATCACATATTATTATCTCGTCGGTCACGTTAACCGTATCTATGCCAAATTCAATCTGCTTCGCTTTTACATCTGATTGTACAATTGTATTCAAATCATAAATGATTTCCGAAAGCGACGCCTCGTTTTCTTCAAGCCTGACCTTTCCGCTCTCAATACGGCTCATATCAAGTACATCGTTAATAAGGCTGAGCAAATGCCTGCCGGAAGTCAGAATTTTATCCAAATAGTTCTGAACCAGCTCCTTGTCGTCAATATGCGTAGCAGCCAGCGAGGTGAATCCGATAATCGCATTCATCGGCGTACGAATGTCGTGCGACATATTATTCAGAAAAATTGTCTTTGCGTGATTTGCATACCGCGCTTCTTCCAACGCCTCGGCAAGCCTTTCTTTCTGCTTCTTTTCTTCCCGGACAACCTCGTCAATATTTCTGAACCCTGCGAGAAGCTTAAAGTCTTTCTGCGCGCCCTCCCTCTCAAGTTTAACGTATGTAAACTGAAAATTATGTATTTCATCCCCAATCAGCACACGGTAATTACCCATATATTCCGTATTGGAGTCAAGCTTTTTCGTTACCGTATCAAGCGAGAGAGCTTCTTTTAGATTCTCCTGGTCATCTACATAGACACGGTCCTTTATATACTGGTGTAAAATAGTGTCATACTGATACGTCTCGTCAGAACCCTGCTTCAAGCCTAAAGTAACGTATCCATCCATTTTAACAATTCTAGCCATATTTTTCTTCGTATTAATTGCAAAAACATTAAGATAATCGCGGCTCAGCGCGTCTACAATGGCAAGCTGCTCACCCAGCTTCTTATTAGACCTTTCGGCGGCGCACAATATCTTTTTATTCCATCTGGCCCTGATACACAGCGTAATAACAATAACAAATACAGATAAAGTTATAATAATACCAATCGCTACGATTTGCGGATGGAACCGCATATATTCGCCAAACGTCAAATCCCTTGGCGGATTAGCGGTGTACTCCGAAATCAGGTTATTGAACACTTCCTCCGGCATCTGGCGTATACATTTGTTTAATATCGTGACAAGTTCATGGTCGCTGCTGTTTGGCACATACATTTTGAAACCAAACCGAACCCCGTTCACCATGCTGTAACGAAGCGCTCCGGTCAAATCATTGTTTACAAACTGCTGTGCCGTATATGTATATACATAAGCCGCGTCAGCTTTTCCGTCCAGAACGGCCTGCAGCGCCTCCTCTCTCGTTTTATATGTCAATACATCCGAATCCCCCAGAAGTTTTTCCTCAAGCGGCACGTTCCCCTGCACGTCAGCAATTGCCACAGTATTTATTTTGCCTGAAAAATTCACCCGTGTCACCTTTGCCACGCCCACCGTCAGATATGTATCCGTACTGAACCCATGAAACATGTTATCTTCACTGGTAACATTGTCCGTTCTTTTGTCAATGACGACGTCCACGCCATTGCTAGAAGCCATATTATAATAATCTGTCCTATCTTTTGGAACTATAACCTCATACGGCATACCGGTCAGTTCCATGACATCCGCAAAGAAATCAGGCATAATTCCTTTTAATTCTCCATCCTCCACGTAAGAATACGGAGATCTGTCGCCCATTGCCGTTACAGTAATACTTTTATTGCCCGAAATTACATCCTGGATATACGATTTTTCACGCTCGGTAAATGTAAGACCGGACGAAAAAACCGGCCCATAATACTTATACAGCATATCGTTCGACCAGTCGCCCTCATTGGCGTCCATCTGCGAGATGGCATAGTTAATCTCATTTAAAAGTTCCTCGTCCCCTTTTCTTACGATAGCATAAAAATCTTCCGTTATAAGCGTATCCAGCGTTCGCTCATTCTCTGTCTTTCTAAGGTCGCTCGTCAGTATTGCATCTATACTTCCTTCTTTAAGCGCACCGGCAAGCTGCGATGAATTTTCATATTCTACAGGTTCATAGGAAAACCCTCTTTCCTCAGCAAACTTTTTAAGCCTGTCATTCTGACGGCTTCCCATCATCAATCCTATCCTCATACCGTCATAAGTTGCATAATCCTCGCTTTGAAACCGTTCGTCTTCCGCCTGAACCGACAGAACGGTACTCGTCTCTCCTATTGGTAATGAAAACGCATATTTTTCTTCGTATTCCGGCAGTTTTCTAGCTGATGTGACAACGTCTATCTCACCTTTTTCCAACATGGCAAGCATTTCATCCCATGATTTTTCATACCCGACATAATCAAAGTTAATATGAGAGTATTTTGAAGCCATATTCAAAAAATCAATTCCATACCCGGTCAGGTGGCCCTCCGCATCTCTCATATGATATCCGTAATGACTAAAAATACCTGCTTTCACAGTCTCATTCTGCGGCTCCATCTCGGCCTTTGCAATTACCGTTCCAGGTAATATGAAAAAAAGGCATACACATACTATTATTATTCTCTTTAAATATACTCTGCCAATACCAAACATTATTATTCCATTCCCCTCATTCATATACTTATACATATACTGCCAACCGATAGGATTTCACTCGGCGCACAATACAAAAAGTAAAGTCAGTCCCGATCACATTGAATCTTTCGCAGTGCCGGATGCACACGGTTCGACATTGAATATGTCCTCCCTTTGGTCAGACACGAACCGGTGCAGGTATAATATCTTTCGATATTATACCACAAATAATTTATTTGGGAATACATAATATGCAACAATAATACTGATGATGAATGCCTATAAAATTCTTATATTTCGGACGGTTGTTTCTTTTATTTGTATTTACATACTTTTTCTTAAAATCTGAATTATCTCATCACGGCTTAGTTCCTTATATCCTCCGGACATACTTAATGTGGCGTCGGCAATTCCATCAATCATATCTTCCGTCACGCCAATGTCGCGAAGGTGCATTGCCAGGCCCAGTTCTTTCATGTACGACTCCATTCTGTCAAGCCCCTCCGCAGCAATCTGTTCGCCTGTTTTTCCGTCAGGGGACACATCCCATACATTTATGGCAAATCTTCTGAATTTCTCCATTCCATACTGCATTATATATCTGTAATACGCCATTGAAACAGCCGACAGCGTCATACCGTGCGTTGCGTCAGTATACGCTCCAACCGCCTGGCCTATCATATGAACCATCCAGTCCGTTGACTTTCCCTTTGCAATTAACGTGTTCAGCGCCCATGTCGCAGTCCACATGATGTTACTTCTCGCTTCATAATTTTCAGGGTCTTTCACTGCGATACGAGAACTGTGAATGAGCGACTTTAAAAGTCCTTCCGCCAGATAATCCGACGTATTATCATCCGTTCCGGAAAAATATTGCTCCGTTATATGATTCATTATGTCGTAAATTCCGGCAACCATCTGATATTTGGGCAGTGTATAAGTATATTCAGGATTAAGTACAGCAAATTTCGGAAATACATTTTCTCCGAATACATGACCAATCTTTAATTTCGTCTCGTGATTCGTGATAACCGCTCCGCCGTTCATCTCTGAGCCGGTGCCAACCATAGTGAGCACACAGCCCACCGGAATAATCTGATTATCAACATCCTCCATTTTTAAATAATATTTTTCCCACGGGTCCGCCTCACAATGCGCCGATACAGATACCGCCTTAGAATAATCGCACACCGAACCGCCGCCTACGGCAAGGATAAGGTCTGTCTTGTTATCCCTGGCCGCCTTACAGCCTTCGTACAGCTTTTCCACAGTTGGGTTAGGCATAACGCCCCCGACTTCAAAAACATTTTTTCCGGCTGCATTTAATATTTCGATTATCTTATCATAAATTCCATTTTTCTTTATGGAACCGCCGCCGTATACAAGGAGTATGTTCTCCCCGTATTTTTTTAACTCTCCCTGCAGATTATCAAGCGCACCCTTTCCAAAATAAAGCCTGGTCGGGTTGCAGTATTCAAAATTTCCCAACATAATAAGATACCTCCTTACTACTATTATATAGTTGCAGTATATCGCTATGCGCCGCGAATTACAAATACTTATGTTATATAGTTAAATATAACTTCTGAGCATGGGAAAAAGGTTCCCAACCATT
>JAAVXK010000037.1 GCA_022790615.1 Lachnospiraceae bacterium | reverse complement strand
ATGAGTATTCCGGTATTATCGACATAATTGACATTGTACATATCCAGATATTCCGTTAGAAGCTTTTGTCTTTCGAAAGTAAGATTGGCGCCAGCCGGAAGATACTCTGAATAAACCTGTGTTTTATTGGGATTAATACAGTATAAGAAAGCTATATCGTTTTCAGTAAGGTATTCTTCCATGCGGCTTATAAAGCCTGCGAATGTTTTGATATATGCGGGAGTTGTATTTTCGCTGGGCATGTTAAAAAAGACATAGCCATCCCTGCCATATGTGTATGTCGGATGCTCAAGAATATGAAAAAGCCTGTCGTTAAGATTGATATATCCGTCAATCATAAGGCTTCTTAGGCCAATGCGTTCCGTTACATACTGTTCAAAATTGTCCATAAATGGACCCGACGGGATTTCGGACCACTCCATAAGGGAGGTGTTGTCAAGCTCGGATATCTGGTTCGGTTTAAAGTTACTGCATGAAACCGGAATTATAATGCAAATAAAAAATAAAAGCGTCATTATAACAGACAAAAGGCATCTTACGTGTATTTTACTATTCTTCATGTGTAACCCCCAAATTATTTAAAACTGAAAGTATATAAATGGATTATAAACATTATTTATGATAAAAATAATGCATATAATAAATAATATAATAATAACAGGTATCTCTAAAATACCCGCAATTGTCTGCTTTGCATTGCCAGTATCTGTATCGGCCGTTTTCATAAATTTGCCGTATAGGTTTTTCCATATCGGCATGCTGAATAAGAAGGCGGCAAAAACAGTAAAGATTAACCGGCGGTCAATATAATACATATATGAAAAATGTACGTCTGTGGGCGAGGGACTGTTTATGGCAAACATAGTTTTCATGTATTCGGCGGCGGATGGCAAATCGGGACTTCTGAATATAACCCATCCGATGATTACTAAAAGCATAGTGACAGTCCATTTGATAAACGACGGTATACGCCTGTACAGTGAAGTGCCAAGCAGAGGTTTTTCAATAATAAGCAGTACGCCGTACCAAACGCCCCATACTATAAAATTATAGGATGCGCCGTGCCATATTCCGGTTACGAGAAATACGATAAACAGATTGACAGCGCGTATTCCGCGCCTGCTGCCGCCAAGCGGAATATATACGTAATCACGAAACCATGTCGAGAGTGAAATATGCCATCTTCGCCAAAATTCTGTTATTGATTTTGAAATATATGGATAGTTAAAGTTTTCGGAGAAAGAAAATCCGAACATTTTTCCAAGTCCGATAGCCATATCGGAGTAGCCTGAAAAGTCAAAGTAAATCTGCATTGTATAACAGATAATACCAATCCATGCCGTTGGCGTATCGATACCTCCCCAAAAGGAATCAAATATATCATCCGCGGTAATCGCAAGTACATTTGAGATAAGAACTTTCTTTGAAAGCCCTATTACGAATCTCTTTATACCATCGCTGAAGAGAATAAATGAATGGCTTCTCGAATGAAGCTGGGGATATATTTCGTTATATTTGACAATCGGCCCCGCAATTAACTGTGGAAAAAGAGCGATGTACAAGGCGGTATCAAGCGGGTTTTTGCATGCTTTGCATGTTCCCTTATATATATCTATTATATAAGACATTCCCTGAAATGTAAAAAAGGATATACCCACAGGAAGTATGATATGAAACAGCGGTATCTCCCGGTCCGCAATCTGATTCACTGCCGTTATGAGGAAATCCGTGTATTTAAACACGCCGAGAAGAATGATATTCATGCAGATTCCGGCAGATAAAAGAACGGTTTCGGTTTTTCCTGACGTACTCTTGCCTATTAATACACCAAAGAGCCAGTTACAGAATATCGACGAAATAAGCAGTACAAGATAATATGGCTGGCCCCACCAGTAAAAAAACAGGCTGAGCAACAGCAGCGTAATATTTTTAAAACGCGCGGGGGTGATATAGTAAAAAAATACTGCCGCAGGAAGGAAGTAAAATAAAAAAATTACCGAGGAAAAGACCATAACAAAAATAATCTCCTTCATGTATATACAGGCATTCATAAAACGTCTGCCATATTATTGTAATATAAATTATACCAATTCATATACGGAAAGGTCAAGATATAATATACAGATAAAATAAGGCATAAATGAAGCGTCAAAATAAAAACTGCCAAATCAAAAGAATATCTATAGAATATGTCTTTATAATTTGCTATAATAAAAAACATAACCCGAAAACATTGAAAAGAAGTCATTTTTCATAGAAACATGAGCGGATTGGAGTGTTTTGGAATTGCGCGGGCATAAAGTGCGCTGCAATTTGCAGGTATCAGGGGGTTACTTATTTTTAAAATGTTAAAAGGAGAAGCTGCTATGAGGAAAAGAATTATAAGCGCCGCGATGAGCATTTGCATGTTATGCACAATGGCCGTATCACATATGGCCGGACCTGATGTTTCGGCTGCGGCGAAGGCAATCAAGGTTGCGAAGAAGAGCCTGAATATGAAACCGGGTGAAACTGCAAAGCTAAAGGTTACTGTAAAACCTGCGAAGCTGAAGAAAAAGCTTACATACAAATCTTCCAAAAAGAAAGTGGCAAAAGTTAACCAAAAAGGAAAGATAACGGCGTTAAAAGCCGGAAAGGCGAAGATAACCGTGAAAGTTAAGGGATTGAAGATAAAGGCAGTCTGCAATGTTAAAGTCAGCGCAAAGGATACGGTTCCAAACGTAACGCCGGGCGCTCCGGTTATTACCGTCAAACCGACGGATGCGCCGAATATAAGTACGGCTCCCACTCTGACGCCCGCTCCGACTCCAGTTCCGGCTCCGTCTGAGGTAACGCTGAATGAAAATGATATAGTGACGGTTGAGATAGGTCAGACGTATAATCTTAAGTCGTCTGTCGTTCCTGAAGCGTACAGGGAATACACGGAGTTTAAAAGCGACAGGGAATGGGTTGCTTCTGTTGACCAGACCGGAAAAGTTACCGCGCTTTATCCGGGTATGACAATCGTATCTCTTAGCTCAAAATCGAATCCGGATATAAAGGCAAGGCTGCAGGTTAAAGTAGTTGATACGTCGATACCTGAAGAATCATTTGACAAGTATAAC
Source organism: Lachnospiraceae bacterium (assembly GCA_022790615.1). Lineage (GTDB taxonomy): Bacteria > Bacillota > Clostridia > Lachnospirales > Lachnospiraceae > V9D3004. The sequence continues at coordinate 75,448 of JAAVXK010000037.1, read as the reverse complement.
TCGCAGGTGCCGCACGGTCAGGTTAAGACCATATCGTATAAGACTGACTATAGAAATGAAGGTACAGCGCAGGCAAGAGTGTGGACTCCTGCCGATTACTCCGAGGATAATGAATATAATATATTGTTCTGCCTGCACGGCGGCGGAGGCGACATGTGGTACTGGACAAACGACAAGGGTGGGGCAAACGACGGATGCTCCGCTGACAAAATACTGGACAACATGTATGCCGAGGGACTGATTGAGCCTTGCGTGGTAGTATTCCCTAACGGCACAATCCCTTATGACGCATCAAAGACTTATCCGAATATACCGGAGGACGCCGTAATAACGGATTGGGGGAGGGACAGCTTCCTTCTCGAATATGAGATATTATATAACCTTATGCCGTACATGAATGAGAACTATCATATTGCACAGGGCAGCAGCCATACCGCAGTGTGCGGACTCTCAATGGGAGGCGGACAGACAATAGATATAGGACTCAAGAATCCGGACGTATTCGGATATGTTGGAAGCTTTTCGGCATGTCCGTTTGCAGACCTTGAGCAGACGCTTGTCACAAGCTTTGAGGACACGGCAAAGCTTAACGGCAAACTGAAATTGTTCACGCTCATGGTCGGTTCCGAGGACGGGCTTGCGAACGGCAAAGACCGGAGTAAGTCGAAAGACTTTATAAACACGTGTACAAAATATGAACTTAACAACATGTTTGTCGAAGAATCCGGACTTGCGCATGAAGACGCGTGCTGGGACAGGAACTTATATAAGTTTCTGAAATATGCTTTTAAATAAAATGCCGGTTAAGGCGTAGATTTAATGATTCAGTATATAAAAACTTTGGGGAACAGCCTGAGAAGGATAGGGTTTCCCCAAAGTTTTTTAATGGGGCGGTGTAATGAAAAGTACACATGGTGCCGAAATATATAGCAGATGGTTTTAGATATAGCCAGATGGGAGAATTTTATATGAATATTACAGGGATTACATCAGAAGCCGCGACTTCCAATGTAGTTCGGGAAAAGGAGCCGGAGAGAGCGTCCTGGGGTGAAAAAGGCGATATAATCGAAGGCGTTGTCAAAAAAGTTTCAGATAAAATAACCATCGACTTTAATGGTAAGGAAATGAATATTTCCAAATCAACAGTACAGGATGCCAGGGAAGGCGAAAAAATCAAGTTTCAAATCATGGATGTGTCGAGTAACCGTATTGTTTTAAAGGCTTTGGGTAATGAAAGCGGTGGTGCGGGGCATATTGCATTTACCGCTGTTGAAACAGGTTCGGCAGCAGACATTCTTGAACAGGAAAAATCTGAAAAAGAGGTCGGGTCAGAGAAATACAATCATATTGGGAACACAACAACTGAAGATGTGAGAGAAGCGTCCGTTGCGCAGGACGGCGTGTATATAAGTATTGAAGAGTATACGCTTGGCGCGTTTGACAGACTTCTTGAGGCAATCAGCAGCAAGAAGCTTCTTGAACAGTCGGCTATTGAGGGACAGCAGGAGAGAATAAGGGATATCAGGCGCGTCATAGAACAGTCGGCAGTTAAGGGGAGGCTTCCGGACGGAATAAGCGGGCCTCTTGCGGAATATTTTGTGAAATATGATATTCCGGTGACTGACGACAAGCTAGAAAATCTTGCGGCCGGAATGGCGCAGATATACTCTGTTGACAGGATAAGTGAGAGCGCGGCATGCCACATTCTTAAAAATGACCTTGCAATAACGGCAAGTAATATATATAATGCGATGTATTCCAATGTTTCATTGTCTGATACTATTGATGAAGACGCATATGGCAGCATTGAACCGCAGGTTCAGGGCATTGTTACGAATGCGGGATATGAATGGAATGAAGGAATGCGGGACAGGGTACGCTTCCTGTTTGCAAATGAGATTCCAATTAATGAAGATACGCTTGCAAAACAGGATGCGCTTTTAGAAATACAGGATGACGGTTTTGATTATGCCGACGCCGCCGAAAAGATGCTGACAGCTATAGCGGCAGGCGGCCGCGCCGCTTCTGCGGTACTTGCGGGAGACGCTGCAGGTGGGAATGAAGGCGCGGATGACATAACGGGCCGTATAAGCCTTATATCGGATGATGATATTAATTCTGTTATTCAGAGAAACAACAGGATAACAATCGGAGAATTATATGCCGAATCGGTTATAAGAAGAAGTAAAACTTCTGATAACGAACGTAATAATGACGCGGACGATTCGGCAAGAGACGCAGACAGCAGACAGAATGCGGCTGATTATGACAGGGCGTTAAAGGCAAGAAGGCAGCTAGAGGAGATACGGCTGTCAATGACTGTCAGCGCAGCGAGGACACTTGCTGACAGAGGCATTAATATAGATACGACAGAGCTGTCAGAACTTGTTGATAATCTGAGGGAGATTGAGAGAGAGAGGCTGAAAGACGAGCTTTCGGTATACGGACGCGTGACTGACGCGGATGCGGATACCATTGTAATGACACAGCATTACAGACGTGAGCTCGGCGCCGCGCCGTCGTATATACTTCACGATATTGCGCGGACTTCCATGTCCGACAATATGGAGGGATATGCCGGCAGGGCAGTAAGGCTTACGGAGGCCGTTAAGAGGGCGGAAGGCGCATATGAGCCGCTTATGACGTCGCCGAGGGCCGATATGGGCGACAGTATTCAAAAGGCATTCAGAAATATTGACGACATCCTCGAGACGTCAGGACTTGATGTGACGGATGAGAATAGAAGGATTGTAAAAATACTTGCGCATAACAGGATGGCAATTACGGATTCAAATATAGGAAAGCTGAAAGATTATGATGCGAGAATGCAGAATATCATTGAGAACCTTAAGCCCGCGACAACGCTTGCGCTCATCAGAAGCGGCGTTAACCCGCTTGACGTATCGCTTGCCGAGCTTGAGACGCATATCGGAGAGATAAACCGTGAGATTGCCGAGAATAACGCTGATAACGGCGAGGCGAGCCACAGCAGGTTTTTGTGGAAACTCGAAAAGGAGAATCGCATAAGTGAAGACGAGAGAGAGTCTTATATAGGAATATGCAGGCTTCTTCACCAGATTTCAAAAAATGACAGGGCGGCCGTGGGAGCCGTTGTCAATTCCGGGGCTGAATTTACGCTTGCAAACCTTATGACTGCAGTTAGAAGCAGGCGAAGGGACATTGATGTTGAAGTTGACGACACATCCGGCCTATATGACGGCAGGGGAGATACACGCGAGATTGAAAGCATGATTCGGACAGGATACGGTAATCATGTTGCCGAAAAACTGAATGACAGCATAACTCCTTCAAAATTATATGATGTGTCGGGCGGAGAGGTTGAAACGCTTTTGAGTATGCCGCTTGAGCAGCTCCTTGACAATATACTTCATATGGAGGAAAACCAGGAGATTGAAAACAGTTATATGAAGTATTTGGCGCAGAACGCGAGGGAGGCCGCGCAGGATGCGGAAAGCATCGCGTTTGCCAAGGCATTTGGTATTGAGCCGACATTATATAATATAAACGCTGTCAGGCAGTTTATGACGGATGGCGGCGGGGCGTTGCGTCAGCTTATCAGGGAAAGCGGTGAGAGCAGTGAAAAAGATACCGTTATACAGGAGAGTGATAAACTGATTGAGGCAATGTCAGATGATGAGACAATGAAGAAGCAGTACGGAAAGGTCGCTCAGGCAGCAAGAACTCTTCTTGAGAGAAATGAACATGGGAAGCTTGACATTCGGGAGCTTCACAATCTGAGGGTCATAGAGGGCGGACTAAAGGTTACCACTCTGATGGCAAAAAAGAGGTCGTTTGAAATACCGATAGTAACAAAAAACGGCGTTACAAACATTAACCTCACAATCGTTGACGGAGCAAAGGAAAAGTCCGGCATCAATATACAGATGGAATCGGACTATTATGGAAATATATCCTGTGAGTTAGACATCAGGGGCAATCATGTTCAGGGACTGATGTTAACCGGAAAACACATGGATGACGTGGCTTTATCCGGTAAAATAAGGCGTAGTATCGAAGAGAACGGTTATACTTTAGTTTCATTTAATAATGCGGTACATAATGTTAGGAAAAAATATGTCCGTCCGGACGACGGAGCCATGGGGGAAGAAAACTCCGGCAGAAAAGAACAGATAGACAAAATGTACAAATTATCAAAAGCAATAATAACAACACTATCAGACATGATTAAGGAGGAGCAGATATGAAAATAAATCATAACGTGTCAGCATTGTCAACGAACAACCATCTTGCAAAAGTAAACGACAGACTTGCACAGAGTCTTGAGAAACTCAGTTCAGGTTACAGGATAAACAAGGCCGCCGACGATTCGGCAGGAATGGCGATATCTCAAAAGATGAAAGCGCAGATTAGGGGACTTGAGCAGGCCTCGCGTAATGCTTCGGACGGAATATCACTTATACAGACGGCGGAGGGCGCCCTGTCAGAGACGGAGGCAATACTGCAGCGTATGAGAGAACTGTCTGTTCAGGCGTCGAATGATACGAATACGCTTGCCGACAGGCAATCCATTCAGAAAGAGATTGACGAGCTGATGGAGGAAATTAACAGAATTTCCGATACGACGGAGTTTAATACGAAGACGCTGCTTGACGGAAACTGTGAGAGAAAAACATACTCCAATAATACAAAGGTCAGCGTCGTATACATGACCGACGAGGTTGAAGTCAAGAATTATGAAGTGAATAACGTTGTATGCGGAACCCAGGCCAAGATACAGAGTACTGCCCTTGATGCGTCCATCAGTTCTCCGGGGGGTATTCCGAAAGAGATGGCAGGTACGATTAATATTAACGGCGAGGATATTAAAATCGTTGAAGGCGACACGCTTTCAGATATTTATGAGAAGTTAAGGAATGCATGTGATAACCTTAACATAGAATTACAGCCGTTGAATGCTGCCGGGGAAAATGCGTCTATAAATGATGCGACTACTATTTCCTATACTACAAAAAGGTATGGATCGAGCCAGAGAATTGATATTTTCTCTGATAATGCAACGCTTGCGGCAGCGCTTGGAATAGGAACTACGCTCAGCGGACAGGGAACGGACGCGTCAATTTCTCTTTCCACGGGATTTGCAACTACCGCGACATTCCGTACAGAGGGAAATGATGTATACATTACCGATAATGAAGGCTTCGAGATGAAGCTTGAGCTGGAAGATGGCGCGGGAGACGCGGTTCTCACTATATTGGACGCGGGGTATCTTACGCTCCAGGTAGGGGCCAATGAGGGGCAGACCGTTGATATAAGTATACCTGAGGTGTCTACAACTACTTTAGGTATTGATTTGCTTAATATATGTACGAGGGACGGAGCACAGGAGGCGATTGTTCTTCTCGACGACGCTATTAACAAGGTATCTGATATTCGTGCAAAGCTTGGTGCATACCAGAACAGGCTTGACCATGCAATCAACAGTCTGGATACCTCTACGCAGAACCTTACGGAAGCAGAGTCGCGAATAGAGGACGTTGATATGGCGGAGGAAATGACGGCGCTTACGCAGCTCCAGGTACTTTCACAGGCTGGAACGTCAATGCTTGCGGAAGCTAACAACAAACCGCAGATGATTCTGTCATTATTACAGTCATAATTATAGGGAGGGCATGTTATGACAAAAGACGCAGTACAGACATATTCACTAAGGGTAACACAGGCAAACCAGAGTGAGCTTACGGTAATTACGTTGGAAATATTTCTTGATTACGTCAACGACGCTGTGAATTGTTATGAAATGGGCAGCGTGAATGATTATGCGCTCTATATTGGAAAGGCGCGGTCGATTCTTACCGAGATTATGGCTGCGCTTAATTTTGAGAACGCGGTGTCATTTAACCTTATAAAGATATATGAATATGTATATGGCACGCTTGTTAAGCTTGAAAAGCATGCCGACATGGAGCTTCTTTTAAGGATTAAGGGCATGATGGAGACGCTTCTTGAGGCATTTAACAAGGTGGCGGCGTCAGATAAGTCGCCAGGCGTAATGGAAAACGCACAGCAAATATACGCGGGACTTACGTACGGAAAAGGGTATCTTAATGAGACGTGCCGCGGCGGTGGCGGGAGCTGGAGGGCATAGTTATCTTGTTGTCACCCTTAGCTGCTGCAGCTGCTTCATAAGATACTTATATCTAAGATGGACAGAGTTCATCTCATATATATAACAGTCAATCAGGTCAGGGTCGGATACGTACTGGAAGTTACAGTATACTGTATCTAGAGCCTGACGTGTTTTGTTAATATCATCCATCAGGCTTTTTTGTCGCAGGCTTATATCAGATTTATTTTTCTTCATATATATCTCCTTTCCGGATGGCTATATGTAACTGTTAACAAAATACTTATATCCATAAAATTCCCAATTATTTCAATATTTATACAATATGTTTGACAAACAAATGAAAATGGGCATAAAATATCGGACGCATGAATAATTTAGAATGAGGACAGACATGGGGTGATTCGTTTGAAGGCGTTAAAAAATACTATTTGGATATTTTGTGTCCAAATGATGATAGGGTGTATCGCGATATATGTATGTGATAAGATAATGGCCCTTTGCGGCATGGGAATCTATGTTGGAATTAATGCGTTTACAGTATTGTTTACCGGTATATTCGGCATACCCGGCGTTGGGATGTTGTTTGTTGCCGTTGGCATTTTACAGATGGCATTTTTTTAGAAAAAAGCATAGTAAGAAAAGTATAAAATTCTTCTTGACAATTAACGTATTACGTGTTATCTTTGTAATACGTTATACGTTTGGTAATTCTATTAAAATATTTATTTTAATTCTATTATTTATTTTTCGGGACATATCGTGAAATATACGCTCCACTGTTTTAGAAATTATGTAGTTATGGCGGCTGCATACAAATAATTGGAGGTTTTGTACAGAAGTGGGAAAAGGAATTGTTGCGCTGTACACATTAGATTCAAGATATGCCGGAGCATTTCTTAATTATAATATTCACAATGAAAAGGAAAAGATTACGGTAAAGACATTTACGAATGAAGAGAGTCTTGAATATTCGGTCAATAATGACGAGACAGATTTGATTCTTATAGACGGAATGTGTATGGATGAGCATATCAAATCAATGCCATGTAACAAGGCCGTGCTTTCAAGGAAAAAATATATTGCAAGACCGGAGTATCCGACAATATTCATGTATCAGAAAGCTGAAGTAATATTCCGGCAGATTTATGAGATATTATCTGAAAAACCTGTGGAGGAGCGGTACTGTTGCGCGGCAACAAGATTCATGCCGCAAATAACAGGGGTATTTTCGCCCTGCTATCCGATTGAGAGGGAGCAGTTTGCAAGAACGCTTGCATGCTGCGCCGGTGAAAAGGAGAAAGTTCTGTATCTTAATATTGCAGAATTTGAGGAGGAAGATGAAGAATGTGAAAAAGGTCTTAGCGAGCTTTTGCTGTTCATACAACAGGAAGATAAGTCTATGATGTATAAGCTTCCGGCTATTGTAAGGCGCTCCGAAACATATGATTTTCTTGCTGGTGCGAGGCATTACCGCGATCTCAGGGATATTGGCACGGACGATATCAAAAGGCTTGTCAGGCAGTTTGAGATGATTGAGGATTATACAACCATTATAATGAATATCGGGCTGTTAGGCGAACCGGCATATTGTCTTTTTGAATGTTGCGACACTATATGGATGCCCGTTAATACGAATGTTGCGTACGGAAGGCAGGAGCATTTAAGACGCGATGTAAAACTTGAGGGAAAAGAAGATATATGGAAGCGTATTAAAGAAATTAACGTGCCTGACTGTTGGTACGCTGGAAAGGATATGCGTAAAAAATGGGTAAGCAAAATGTTAGCTGCTCCGAAGCAAAAGAAAAAATAAAAGAGCAGGTTATGCTTAGCATTGATATGACGGCTGAATGTGACGACGCATTGCTTGAGGAGATAATAGATTCTGCGCTTGCGGATTGTGCATGGTATATTCCGTACAGGGACAAAGTACGTATAAAAAAGGAGATATACAATTCGCTTAGAAGATTTGACGTGCTTTCTGAGCTACTTGAAGATGATGATATTACAGACATTATGGTAAACGGTACATCTGACATATACATTGACAAAAATGGTATAATGCAGGCTTCAGGTTTACGGTTCGATACGCCGGAGAAACTTGAAAATATAATACAGCATATTGTAGCAGGACATAACCGTGTTGTAAATGAAACAAACCCGATAGTAGATGTGAGGATGGAGGACGGCTCAAGAGTAAATATAGTACTGCCTCCGGTTGCAATAAACGGTCCGGCCATAACAATCAGAAAGTTTCCGAAGTTGGATTTTACTATGGACAGATATATTGAGATGGGGACAATATCGCATGAGGCTGCCAAGTTTCTGAAAACGGCTGTAATTGCGGGATACAACATATTCATATCCGGCGGGACCGGTTCAGGAAAAACTACGTTATTAAACGTACTGTCAGGGTATATACCGAGAACGGAAAGGATTATAACAATTGAAGATTCCGCAGAATTAAGAATTCAGGGGATAGATAACATAGTGAGACTTGAGACGCGCAATGCCAATCTTGAGGGAAAGAATGAAATTACAATGTCAGACCTTATAAAAAGCAGTCTTCGCATGGTTCCGTCAAGAATAATTGTTGGCGAAGTACGCGGCGTCGAGGCGCTTGATATGATGCAGGCGATGAATACCGGACACGATGGCAGCCTTTCTACCGGACATGCCAACAGTGCGAAAGATATGATAAGCAGGCTTGAGACACTTGTGCTTACGGCGAGAGACTTTCCGATGGAGGCAATAAGGCGACAGATAGCGTCGGCCCTCGATATAATTGTACATCTTGGAAGGCTCAGGGATAGGGCAAGGAGGGTGTTGGAGATATCGGAAGTTTTATATTCGGACAGGGAAATTGTCCTCAATCCGCTGTTTCAGTATGATGATGGCGCTGAAAACGGAGGGTGTCTTGTAAAGACGGCAAACCATATGCATAATACGGACAAGCTGGTAAGGAAGGGGTTTGAGTAGGATTTTAAAAACAGACAATATAATTATATTTGTTGTCAGTGTAATTGCAAGCTGTTTTACAGGATGGCTGTTCTATGACATGCTTGCCGCAGGGCTGATTCTGTTTGCACCGACATATATTTTGTTCAAAAAAGTATATGGAGAGAGTAAGCGTAAAAAGTGGAAGAGAGATTTTGAGCTTCAGTTTGAGGAAGCGCTTGGAAGCCTTGTTTCAGCGCTTAGGGCAGGATATTCAGTAGAAAATTCATTTTTTGAAATATCAAAACAGCTAGGTAACATATACGGTAAGGAAGCGTATATCATGAAGGAACTTCGTATAATATGTCATGGCCTTTCGGTTAATATGCCTGTTGAAAAACTCGTAAAGGATATGGCTGTGCGAACAGATGTTGCCGCCGTATCTGAATTTGCCGATATGCTTGTAATCGCTAAAAAGAGCGGGGGTAACTTCATTGAGGTGACCAGGCAGCATGAAAATATACTACATGAAAAGCGTCAGGTTTTAAATGAGATAGAGACAGTCATAAGCGCAAAAAAATGTGAGAGCCTTGTAATGAATATAATGCCGGCAGGTATGCTTATCTATTTGAGAATCACGTCGGGACAGCTTGTACAGGCATTATATTCAGGAACCCTATCGCATATTATTATGACCGCGCTTCTGTGTCTGTATATCGCTGCAATAGCGCTCGGCAGACATATTACAGATTTTGAATGTAGCAAAGACACAGTAAAGGATAAGCCGGTTTTAGGAAAAAAACGCATAAAAAACCGGAAAGGATGCGCTGACGTCATTGCATCAAAAATATATTCATTATTAACGGGTACGTTTTTTTCCACATATATTATAAAAATGAATAACAATATAAAGGTTTTTTCTGTTAATGCGCTGAATGAAACCGTTATAAAAGATTTTTGGAGCGCTCTGATTAAGAAGATACTGCTCGGAGTTTTGGCAGCTTTTGTGATTGTATCGTATTCGGTTATATACGATAGAAAAAATATAGCTTTTTACATAATCATATCCGCGGTTGTTATATATATCGTTCCGTATTCAGTTGTAAGTAACTTGAAATCAAAGGCAGAAAAAAGAAAAAGCCAGATGATGTCAGATTATCCTGAGTTAGTAGACAGGCTGTCGCTTTTAATTGGGGCCGGACTTTCGGTAAAGGGGTGTTTTATTAAGATTGCGGGGGAGTATATGTCAAAAAGGAAAAGCGGGCTTGCCGGGTATCGCTACGTATATGAAGAAATTATATACATGGCCAGGCAGCTTGAGAATGGCATACCGGAGACGACGGTATATGAGCAGTTTGGCAAAAGAAGCGGAATTCTATCGTATATGAAGCTATGTACCATTCTTACGCAGAATCTGAAAAAGGGCAGCAGGGATATACTTGATAAACTCAGGGTCACGTCGCTGGATGCGCTTGAGGAGCGGAAAAATATAATGAAAAGTATGGGGGAGAGGGCGTCGTCAAAACTGCTTATGCCTATGATGATGCAGTTTATAATGATAATTGTTATTATTATGTATCCCGCAATTATGAGTATGTAGGAAAGAAAAATTATAAAATATTAGGAGGGGAAAAAGATGTTTTGCAGAAAAGATAAACATAAAAGACTTAATGAACATGAGTGTCATCAGGACAGTACATCAATACACAAAAATAACGCGGGTATAGGGGTTGTTGAAATCATATTGATTCTTGTAATTCTGATTGCAATCGTACTTATTTTCAGGGAAAAAATTACTGCAATAGTGAATAGCGCGCTCCAGACGATTGAGACTGACAGCGGTACTATAATAGGAACCGACGAATGAAAGAAAAGTTATCGGATAAAGGAAGCATAACCGTGTTCCTGTGTCTTATGTCGGGAGTTATGCTCATACTTATTGTATCGCTGCTATCGGTTATGAGGTTGAGATGGGAAAAAACCCAGATTGTAAGAAGTGCTAATATTGCCACGCAGGCGGAGTTTGGAAAGTTTTACAGGCCTCTGTACGACAGCTACCGTATGTTTTATTATATTGAAACAAACAAAGAATTATTAGAAGCGGGAATTAACAGTTATTTTATTAAAAACCAGCGTAATATGCCAAAGCTTCTTGCACTCACGTTGTCTGATACATATATTACGGACAGGAAGTACGCGACGGATAATGGCGCGGAAAATGTTAGAAAACAAATAACTGAGGCGGTAAAGCACGCTATTGGAGAAAAAGTATTTGATGAGGCGGTAGGGCAATTTGTTAATGAAAAGGAAGCGGAAAAAAGTAATGACGAAGTACTTAAGGGCGCCAAAAAGGAAATTGGAGATATTAGGGAAGATGCGGAATTGGAGACAAAAGTACTTGAACTTTTAAAGACTGTTGAAGGCGTAAGCATTTCAGGAGGTAATATCAGGTGCCCGGTAAGTTTTGTGAAAGAAGGAATTGCGGGAGAAGTTACTTCTGACAACGCCGGCGTTGGTTCCGATATAATCTGGAAAAAAACAAAAGATAAATATACGGATATATCCCTGCTCCCGAGAGAACTAAAAAAACTTGCGAAAAAAGGCGGTTCCGGCAACAGTGTATCATTGCCTGCTGCAAAAATAAAAAGTTGGAGGGAAAAGCTGTCTGAGATTCGAAGGATGACTGTATGCGCACGCGACATTTCAAAAGAGATTAACCAAAGTCTTGGCGGGGGGTATGACGGAAAGTTGATTTGCAATACGGTTATATTTGAAAAGAATCTGGATGAAAATATACGGATTCTTGACAGCGCTATTGCGTTTGCGGATTTGCCGGTCCCGGGAGACAGAGAGGAGTGGGGCGATTATATGCATAGGGCGGATGATATTCTTACTTTTTTTGATACATATCATGTAAGGGATTTGCGCTTTGATTACTCCACGCTCAGCCTGGGCGGGCAGGCCGACCCCAGAAAGGGAATCAGACGTATGTCCGGAGGCATTCTAAAGCTTTTGCTAGACGATGAAAAAAGCGTTTCCAAAAAGGCCGTTTCCGAGTGCGACATATATTATGGGTTGTTAGATGAAGATGAATGCGGCAAAACGGATGCCAAAAGCAGCGAGGAGTATATGTTTGATGATGATACGGAGAAACTGGAGCAGTTTGTCGGTGAATGCAGAGATGCGGGATTCAAAAAAAGTGACGGTAAAATAACGGATATTGTGGCAATGAGCATGTATATTAATATGTTTTTCGGATGTTTTCTGTCGGATGAAGCAGCTGGGGTGCCTGATAAAGCTCTTGATTATGAGATGGAATATATTATTGCCGGAAAAACAGGTGATGAAATGAACCTAAAAAAAGTTGCGGAAAAGATACTTATGTTAAGAACTGGTATATCAATGGTTCATATATTGTCTGACCCCGAAAAGCGTAATAAGGCTTATATTGCGGCGGCTGCAATTGTAGGATTTACCGGCATGGATGCCCTGGTGAGGATTGTGCAGTATTCAATTATTGCTGCATGGGCGTATGAGGACGCATGTGTTGACGTTGGCGTACTGCTTGCGGGAAAGAAGATTCCCTACATAAAAAAGGACGCTTCATTGAATGTAAGCTTTTCAGAGATACCCCTATTTGGAAAGGAATTTATAAAAAAGAAAATCGCTGCATTGGGATGTGATAGTGGAATGGATTATGGCGATTATATTAAAATGCTGTTGTTATCCGGAAAAACAAAGTTAAAGACATGCCGTATTATGGATATTATACAATATAACATTAAGCAGAATAACAGCATGAGGTTTTCTTTTCAGGATGCGCTATATGGGGCGACGGTCAATATAAATTGTGTTGAGCCATATGAAAGCGGCGCGACGGTATCCTATTCATACAAATAAATATTGTGATGTGTCTGTATATAGCGGTCATGTATGGGCAGGAACAAAAAAAATAAAAGCATATCTTTATAAGAATAATAGAATTTTCATTGGCAGCCACCCAAAAAGACTGTTCCTGTCCATATATGACTGTTATATACAGGCATATATAAAGTTTTTGAGATTGTATAAGAATATTCATGTATGTCTAGCAGAAAGCAATTTTCAAACACGCTCTAGAATAAAACGAAAGAAGGCGTTGCGCTATGAAAACAAATAAAGATGCCAGGGCGTCAATAACTGTGGAGGCAGCCTTAGTCTGCCCGATATTCCTGTTTGCGATGCTTGCACTTATTAATATAGTTATATGGTTTGGAGAGGCCGAAGATGTACAGAGAAAGCTTGCTGCAGACCTCGGTAAAGTACGGGCTGTTTCATATATGTCGGAGAATATTCTGCCTTTGAGGGATAAGGATGGAGATATTGACTTGATGAACATGTATGTTGCCTGCGATAACGTACCCATCCCGGAATTCATACGACCCATTGTAAGGCAGCATGTGGTCAGCCGTCCGTTTTCGGGAATAACCTCTATTGAGGACGCGCAAAGAGATGAAATTGTATACATAACGCCAAACGGCAGAGTGTATCACGAGTCCTGCACATGTTCCTATATAAAGACGGTGGTCTATACCGTCAGATTATCAGGAATTGACGGGGAAAGGAATGATTCCGGCGGAAAGTATTATCCGTGCGAAAGGTGCGGCAAAGATGTTGATGGTAAAATGGTTTACGTGACGTCATATGGGAACAGATATCATGGCAATAAGGAATGTTCCTCAATCAGGAGAAATGTTATATCTGTGTTTAGGGAGGAATTGGATGGGATGAGAATGTGTAAAAAATGTGGGGGAAATTAGCTATGTACAGGACAATTAGTATTATATCCGCATTAACCGCACTGGTCATAGGAACGGTGGAAGATATAAAGTATAAAAGGATACATATTCTGGCGCCGTGTACTGTATGTGCGGGCGTGGCGCTGTTATACTGCATATATGATAATTATTCTGTTATAAGAATGTGCGGGGATATCGCTCTTGGAATGGGACTCATACTATATTCGGCCGTAAGCCATGGAAAGATTGGTTACGGCGACGGCATTATAATGTGTATGGTGGGGGTAGTTTCAGGAATCTATACGGCGGTAATAGTTATGATGTTTGCGTCGTTTGCGGCATTCGTATATATGGCGGCGCGTATGATATCGGGTGAAAAAAGCAGACGCATGACCGAGGCAGAGGTTCCGTTTGTCCCATTTGCCGCAATTTCTTACATAATAATTAATATAGCGTTATTATGTAAGAAGTTTATGTAGAGCGTGTCTGAAAATTCATTCGATTGATACTTTGAATACTGTGTTTGTGTCATAATAGGAACGGCATGGTTTGCAGATAAGGAGGTGGAACATGGCCGATGCTAAAATAACGGTTGAGGCGTCATTGATTATTCCGCTTATAATCAGTATTATATGTGCACTTTTATATGAAGCCCTGCTTGGCTGTGACAGGGGAGTGATTAACATGACGGCCGACAGGGTGATAGAAGAGGCTTGCGTATCGGGGAAAAGTTATGATGAATCTAACGAAACGGTGGAATTGTCAGAATTAATAAGGGATGAGATTTCAAAGAGGATTATGCTATATTCTGTGAATGAGCTGAAATGTGAAATTAAAAGGAATAAAATAACTTTGAGCGTGTACGCCGTACCCAAAGTAAAATTTGGCATTGCATACATATTCAGGGGAGCATTTGGCGAGTATAGGATAAGCAGGGAGGCAAAGATAGAAAATATATGTGTATCGGTAAGGAGAATGGATATTGTCAAAGATAACGCTCAGTGAATTTCTTACATGTGCCAGGCCATGTAGATACGATATATCTGTTATTGTAAAGGCAGTGATAAAGTCGATGAAAAGCGGAGTTCAGGTAATGCTTGATAATGAACATATACTATATGACGCATATAATGGGAAAGTATATATGGTTAAGCAGGGTATAACATTATCCAATGAAAAATATAAGGAAAGCGCGGATACTTTTTTTAAAATGTTGTGCAGCGCATGCAGACATGCAGGGGATGGAACGGACATGTTTATGGAAGAACTGTATGCATATGTAAAAAAGGAGGAGTTTGACGCATGTATGGACGCCGCGGACAGATATATAGTACCAAAAGGGGGGCAGGGAACTAAAAATAGAATGGTATACTTATTGTGTATCGTTACTATCGTTGTATATGAAGTAATATTTTTGTCTGCAATGAACATACAATTCTATTAGAGGTTATAAATTGCCTATAAAAAGGCTGTTGAACTCTGAATCGTTTGCAAGTTCTATCTCGGTATATGCACCCATGATTTCATTAAAACTGTCGGTGCAGCATCTGTCAACGGCACATTTTATTGCCCCTGATAAAGAGGTGTTTCCTGAAAATTGTATAATCTGCCGGTTGATGAATTCTTTCGGTAAAAGATTTGTGTTTTTTATAGCTTCCGGCTGCAGGGAAGAGCCAAAGCTTCCGGCTATATACACTTTTTCAATATCGGACGCAGACAGTCCGGAGCGCCGGAGTAAAATGTCAATTCCCGTCTTAATTGCGGAAACGGCAAGCTGTATATGTCTAATATCCTGCTGTGTTATTACTATGGGTCCGGCAGCAGATTTTGTAATTTCAAATCCTGACTCCATGTATTTATCAACGAAGGTTTTATTCTCATCAATAATATGATTCGTAACAAACTGTGAATATATATCCATTATACCGCTGCCGCATATTCCGACAGGCAGCTTGTTATCGATAGTTTTGTACGATATGGAGAATGTGGTTTTGTTTTGCTTTGGTTTTATTGTAACATTCCTCACAGCCCCTTTTATATAGGCGCATCCACATGAAATTCCTGCCCCCTCAAATGCCGGTCCTGCAGCGGCGGAGGTGCAAAACGTCCTGTCGCCGTCGACAAGAACCATCTCTGCATTCGTTCCCAGGTCTAGCAATATGTAACGTCTGTACTGCGGTTTATCCAAATAATACAGGCCGGATACAATATCACCGCCTACAAATGTACTAAATGACGGTATAATGAAGACAGATATTTCCTTGTATACAAAGTTATGGTCAAATGGTACCGGAGTGAAAGGATATGCAAGAATTCCGGTGCAGTCAAGACCTAAAAGAAGATGCTGCATTATGGTATTGCAGGATATATATATGCTGTTTACCGGAATTGCTTCAAGATGGTTGGATGTAATTAATCGTTTTACCTCGGATTCAAGCGTATCTATAAGAATAGAAGACATGGCATCCTTTCTGCCGCCGGCAGACGCCTGAACCCTTGCGATAACATCTGAGCCGTATCGGACCGTCGGATTAAATATGGTTGACGTATCAATGACTGCAAAGTCGTCTTTTTTGCGTCCCATACCTACAAGGGATGTTGAAACGGAAGTTGAGCCTATATCTATTGCGACGGATATTGAATCAAATACGTTAGCCGTTTTGTCCGATACGGAAGCTGTTTCGGTGTTTGTGCCGATGTATTGTTTTGAAACTGTTGTATTGGTAACATGTGTGCCCGGTATGTTTGCCTGCAGCAGCGAGGATTTTGGAATGCTTACGGTTATGTCTTTGCATGGGATGTATGAACATGCTTTTTGTGGAATATTATCTACGATGACAAGACATTTTTTGCAAAATCCGGTTCCGCCGCATACTGTATTGAGTGGAAACCCATTATTATATAGGATGTCTGCGAGCGTAGTATTGTTATCCGGGTTGTATTGTATTACGGATATATTGCCGCCTGAAGAGACGGTTATTATTGCCATATTCATGTACCTCCGCCTGTTATTAGACCCTCACTTGTATAACATAATAAACAGATAATAGGCCTGCTTTCAGTATGCTTATAAAGTATTCGCATGTCAAGTTGAATTATATATCATTAATTGGTATAATAATATATAATACAATGTATTTTAAGCCATATGGCTGTTTTGAAAGGTTTGCAGGTGTGTTAATTGATATTTGAAATGCTGAAGAATAATTTTTCATATATGGGTTATGAGATTGTCGATGCGGATAATTTGGGCGGGACTTCGATATTTTTTGGGGCAAAAAGAGTTCGCGATATAATATATGCAGTGTCCGTCGTTAACTATGTGGGAATTGAAAAAATTACTTATGAAGATTATAATAATATGTTAAGAAGATTCAGGGTATACTGTCAGGATACCGGGCAGCTTGATTTCAGGCTGCTTCAGATAGTATGTACTTATGAAGCGCAGAACTGCCAGGAGATAATATCCGGGTTTTATCCGTACTGGATAGTGGATATACAGAATGGGCACCTTATGATATATGAAAACCAGCCGGATTCATTTTCTGATGCGGCCTCTATTATAGAGGATACGTTAGATGGAAAATCCTATATTTTAAGCGATGGGTTTGGCGGTGGAACGGAAAACGGAGCTAAGCGCGGATTTCCGTTCATAACGGCCTTGATAATATTAATTAACGCCGTAGCATTTTTTTATATGGATTTTGCCCGTTCTTTAGATGAGACGATTCTTATGATGGAGAGCGGGGCTCTGAATTATAGTGCCGTCGTAGAAAAAGGAGAATATTATAGGATTATAACGCACTTTTTTATACATGACGGTATAGACCATCTTTTCAGTAATATGGTATTTCTTGCGTTTATAGGATATTACTTTGAAAATATGCTTGGAAAAATACAATATCTTGTAATATATATGTTGTCTGGAATAATAGCCGGTACGGTTTCTTTATGCTGGTACAACTATTTTGGTAATGATGTGTGGTCTGTCGGGGCTTCAGGGGCTGTATTCGGGCTGTGCGGCGTTATGATTGCGTATATTCTTTCGGACAGGAAGAGGTTTGAAGATATTGGTTTTATAAGAATTGTGCTGTTTTTAATTCTCACGTTATGCAGCGGTTTCGGCGATTCGGGAATAGACAATGTAGCGCATGTGACGGGGTTTGTTCTTGGCGCTATAATAACATTTTTGCTGCTCATTTACAGAAAATATGTAAAAAAGAATGAAAAGGCGGGGACATAATATTAACAGCATTTTGTTTTAAGAAAGGAGACGGATGTTAATGAGGATTAACATATACTATGGCGGCCGCGGAGTAATTGAGGACCCGACTTTGTTTGTAATCAATACGATTACCAGGGTATTTGAGGAACTTCGCGTTAAAGTTGACAGATATAACCTGTATGAAGAAAAAAACAGTATAAGTGCAATGCCCAAAACTCTTAAGGATGCGGATGGAATTATACTTGCGGTTCATGTTGAGTGGATGGGTATCGGCGGCCTTATGCAGCAGTTTCTTGATTCGTGCTGGCTGTATGGCGACAAAGAGGCGATGGGCCGTATATATATGATGCCGGTAGTAATGTCTTCTACGTATGGGGAAAGGGACGCTGAAAATACGCTTGTAAAATCATGGGAACTTCTGGGCGGCATTCCGCTTGACGGATTGTGTGCGTACGTGGAGAACACTACCGCTTTTGAAACTAATACGGCGGCCCTTAAAAAAATAGAGAAGAAAACGGAGGAAATGTACAGAGCCATAAGCCAGAAAAATATAGCGTTTCCAAACAGCTCTGTCGAAATATGCAAAAAAGTCCTTAAAACAAAAGCGCCGAAGCTTACGCCGCAGGAGAGTGAACAGCTTTCCGAATATATATCGGATGATAATTATGTTAAAAAGCAAAAAGAGGACATTGAGGAGCTTGCATCGATATTCAAGGGTCTGCTTGGCGAGCAGGATAACTCAAGTGATAATATAATTGCGACTTTTCACAATGCATTTGACAGCAGTGTTGAGTGTTCGGCCAGTTATATAATCAGGCTGGAAGATATCGAGAAGGATTTGTATATAAATATTAATTGCGGAATGTTAGAATGTAAATATGGGATTAACAATAAGGCGGATGTATACATAAGAACCGATTTTCCTATATTACAGGACATTTTTTTAGGAAAAAAGAACTTTCAGGGAGCATTCATGTCAGGAAAAATAACTGCAAAAGGCAATTTTAATACGCTCCGTATGCTGGATAATGTATTTAACTTTAAAAGGTCATAGAAGTCGTGATGAAACATATAGCTCAGGCTTTGTATGGAATAAATATATTAAATTGGGAGGATAATATGGAAAGAAAAGCGCAGACAGATTGTATATTCTGTAAAATTATTTCTGGTGAAATACCATCAAGGACTGTGTATGAGGATGACGCATATAAGGCGATAATGGATGTTTCACCTGCGTCAAGGGGGCATGTAATCATACTGCCAAAGACACATGTAGCTAATATTTATGAAATTCCCGATGATGTTGCGGCGGGAATTATGGTGGTCGCAAAGAAGATAGCTTTGGCGGTTAAAGAGGCGTTTGGATGCGACGGGGTTAATATCCTGCAGAATAATGAAGTGGCGGCAGGACAGACCGTATTTCATTTTCACGTACACGTAATACCAAGATATGCGGACGATACTGTCAATATTAAGTGGGAACAACTGGATGATGTGGATATTGACGCCGCTTGCAGGGAAATAAAAAAGATTACGCATTATTATTAATGTAATACCTATCAATAATACATATGTAAGGGATTAGTTTGTTATGAAAAAAATAATTTTGACCGGAGGTGGCTCGGCAGGCCACGTTACGCCGAATATTGCTCTTTTGCCTGAGCTTAGGAAAAGAAATTATGAAGTATATTATATAGGTTCAAAAAATGGGATAGAAAAGCAGCTTATTGAGGAGGAAAATGTAAAGTATTATGGTATATCATCGGGAAAATTAAGACGATATTTTGATTTAAAGAACTTTACGGACCCATTCAGGGTAATGAAAGGTTTTCATGAGGCATCCTCCATTATTAAAGAAATCAAACCTGATATTGTATTTTCCAAAGGTGGGTTTGTTACTGTCCCGGTTGTAATCGCAGCTGACAGAAAGAAAGTACCTTGTATTATCCATGAATCAGATATGACGCCGGGACTTGCAAACAAGCTATGTATACCGCATGCCGCCAGGGTCTGTACTAATTTTCCGGAGGCGGCCAGGGGAATCGGGGAAAAGGCCGTAGTGACAGGCACGCCTATACGAAAGGAGATGTTTTCAGGAAACAGAATTGCAGGACTTGATTTTCTCGGATTCACCGCCAATAAGCCGGTGCTGATGGTTGTGGGCGGAAGCCTTGGCGCGGCCGCAGTCAACAATATGGTGCGGGACGCGCTGCCGGAACTGTTAAGGAGATATCAGATAGTGCATCTGTGCGGTAACGGAAAGGTGGACGAGAGCCTTTCCGGAGTAGAGGGATATGTTCAGTTTGAGTATATAAAGAAAGAAATGTGCGACCTTATGACAGCTGCCGATATAATAATATCGCGTGCGGGAGCGAATGCCATATGCGAAATACTTGCGCTTAACAAGCCTAACCTTCTAATTCCCCTTCCAGCCGCGTCAAGCAGGGGAGACCAGGTGCTGAATGCGGAATCATTTGAAAGGCAGGGATTCAGCGTTGTAGTCAAGGAGGAACAGCTCACTACCGGAACCCTGATTGATGAGGTCGACAAACTATATAATAACCGTGAAAAATATATAACGAAAATGAAAGAAAACAGCAGCGGAGATTCTGTAAAGATAATAGCGGATTTGATTGACGAAACATGCAGATAATTCTTTATTATATCATTTTAAAATATGATGTCGCATTATGTCGAAAATTGTATATGGAAATATGTGGAAATTTCAAACTTCATGCATTATACTGGTAGTAATGAAATACTACATGGGAGTTAATGCGGGAGGTTATATTTATGGTTATATATTTCGAGGTGGCAATCTGCTTTCTAAGTATATTGATGAAAATGATTCAGAGCAGTTACTGTAAAAGGCTTATCAGGGATTCATCCGATATGTCTAATGCCAGAACAAAGCTTGTGTGCGGTATCAAGAAGGAATTTGAGAAAGAGTACAGACGGATGAAATACATTAACAATACTAATATGTTTGTAAGTAAGCACATGTATGGTATTAGGATAATGGGCCTTAAGGTTTCATCATGGGAAGTGCTAAGTGTATTTAATGTACTGGCATGTGCCGCTGCAGGCGGTATTACAGCATATTTGGCTTATGAAAACGGCTATGATGAGCAGTACATAATTATGAATGTTTTGTATGGATTCATAGCTGGTTTTTTGATTGTACTGAGCGACCTTATTGCGAATGTACAAAACAAGATAGAGCATCTGCATGTTAATATGTGTGAATATCTTGAAAACGAATATAAGCCAATGCTTGAAAACAGCATAGAAGACAGTAATGAAGAAGACGCGGGGGAAAGAGTCCGAAGCAGTGCGACGCCTGCTATGCCGGGAATTGCGGATGAGATTGACGATGGCATACGTGAGCTTTTCAGGCTTATGAACGAGAGCGACAGCAGCGATATAAGCGCAGATTCTGTGAGCAGTGAGATTAGCCTGAGTGTTGATGAGGAGAGGATATTAAAGGATGTTTTAGAAGAGTATCTTACATAAAAAGAAGTAAAAGCTTTATATTACATATAAAAAAACATTATCGGACTTGCAGGAATGCGTTGTACGATAATGTTTTTTTATGAAAATATATAATCAGATAAACGGTTATGCTATTGCCTGATTATAAAAGCGCTCTGCACGGGTTTTTCTAAAACCCGTGTCAGATATATGTTCTATCATAGTGCATGGTACCATTCACATTTCGTCAATGGCCGAAACCGGTCAGTACACTAGTTCTCGATAGCACCTGTTGGACATACGCCGGCACAGGCTCCGCACTCAAGACATTCGGTTTCGTTAATTTCATAGTGCTCCGAACCCTCCGAAATAGCGCCTACCGGACATTCTCCGGCACATGTGCCACAGCTGATGCATTCATCTGTAATTTTGTAAGCCATTTTCCCAATCCTCCTTAATTATTAAAGATATATTTATTCTAATACACATATATGAAAAATACAAGCATTTTTTAAGTTTAAATGCTTTAAATGCTGTGCTGTTCCTAAATGTTATGTCTGAAACGTACCATAGAGCCTAATTGCATATTCAAATATATTATACTGAAATTACAGTCTGAAATTTGCTTGGTTTTATATGATTTGACAGCGGGTTTTACGGCATGACAAATTCTTTTTGTAAGATAATTGTAAGAATTATAGCAACTATTTTGTAAGCATTTACAATTATGTTATAAGTGTTTCAAATAGGTGCCGTCTATTTAAGGAGTCCTGATTATAGTTAGGCCTTGCTAATATTTTTTGGGGGATGAATATATGTCAAAAATAAAAATATCTGCTATGGTATTGTTTTTGGCTGCATTGTTATGCGGCTGTCAGGAAACGCCGGAGGAAGTAAAAAACAATATGAGTGAATATGGGGAAAACAAACAGATGGACACTTCCGATATTACGTACTGTTCCCTGGATGAGTTGTGGCAATTAGAGGATTATAAGATAGAGGGCAATATAGCCTTTGACGGCAAAATAGATTTTTCGAACGTAGAGGAAATAGACGTTTTGAATCTAACTGTTGAAAGGGATTTTCTATCGGATGCAAATAAAGATAAATATACGGCTTTGTTTGGTGTTGATAAGAATCAATATGAGGAATCGGACGGTGGGAATTCCGGTTGGGGAAAAAGAATTTCATATTCGGACGGGGAGAATGCGCCAACATTTAGTATGATGGAAAATGGAGGTATGGCGTACATGGCAAGGGGAGCGCACAATCCCGGGGAATATGTTATAGAAGAAAGGTATGATATTGACAATGATGATGTTTCGGATGTGGAGGCAGAGCTTGGGGAAAGAAAAGTTAATGTTGCAAATGTCTGTGCCGACATGGAAAAATGGCTTTCTGAAAACATGCCGATGGATGGTTTAGAATATAGGGTATCGGACGTATATGTCAGAAAGATGCAGGATGGGGACAATGCAAGAAGACTTGCCATGTGTGCGGAATATATGCACAAAGGAATGCGCCTTGACAATCATACCCTGCCTATTATAGTGGAAGATGATGATTATAATATGGAAAAATGCACAACATTCATATCGACAAGTTTGGAGTATGATGGTTTTGAAACTCCTTGTTTCTTTTCGAGGAACTTCCACCTGGGAGTCAAATCGGCGGAGCAGGTCCAAAAGCTGGTTGATTTTGACAGCGCGGTCCGGATACTTAAGGAGACTATGTCAGGGTTCGGGGTATTTCACATATCGAAAATATATCCCATGTATCTTTTAAAACTTACTGATAAATCCGAAGGTCCCGGAGCGGCAATAGAGGCAAGACCGTCATATGCTTTTTTGGTTACGTACAATGGCGCTGACAGTTCGATTGGAATTATTAAGAGTAGTTCATGCGACCATTATTTTTTCGTCGACATGGTTACCGGTGAGGTTACGTCGGATTTGACTGAGGAACGGAAGTGATTCGGGTGATTATAAGAAAAAAAATACCGTATTATGTATTGGCGGTGATTGCATTCCTTGTATTGGCTATGTGCAGCCCGCTGCGTATGATAGGAATGAATAATGAAATGATTTCCGTGATATCTGCGCTGATTCATCTTCCCAAAAAGGTTCTTTATGAATCGAGTGCGCAGGATGCGTTAGATGCGCCTCTGACCCAGTGGATGTATACGCTTTTTCCGATTGCCGTATCGATTCCGTCGGCTTCATACATATATGAGGAAATAAAAAGCAGAATATATATGTATGTTGAGATAAGGAAGGGGAAATACAGATACATATACGCAAGGTTTATTTATTCGGCTGTAAGCGCGGCTGTAACCGTATCTGTGGGGTTTGCGGCATATGCTTTGGCCATTTACTGTATCTTTCCGTTAAACATTATGTCTGACACCGAAATAATAGGGCTTGCACCTATCGGCGTGTGGGATTTTGTGTGGTATATGTTGAAAATAATTATGCGGATGTCGTTGTATGCAATGGCGATGTCAACATTTCTTACGTTTATTATATATCTTTACCCTAACCTGTATGTTGACATAAGCCTTATGTACATTACTGCACATATATTAAGGGATGTAACGATGACGGGAAATATAACCGCCCCGCTTGCGATACTGATAACAATGGCTGCGCTATACGGCGTCATGTGGAAATTCAGGAGCGAACGCATATGAGTGATAGAAAAAATGTATACATAAATAATGATAGCAAACGCATAAAAAAGATTAACATAAAATGTATCGTGTCAGTAGCGAAATATGAGTATAGAAAATGGCTGGTTAATCCAAAATTTTTTATATTTTTGGTGGCGCTGATGATTTTATATGAGCTAAAGACAGTCCCGCTTCTTAGAGCGTCTTCTTACATGGACAGTCCCGTTAATGCATTGGAACCGTGTATTGCTGTTTTGAATTCGGAGATGGGAGTATTGCTTCTTGGAATGGTTTATTTATTTCTTATGTCGTCATTCCCGACATCAAATGAAAATATAATGTTTTACATATTTCGGATGGGAAGAAGAAACTGGATATTGGGTGAGATTTTATTTCAGTTTATTAGCGCCGTCACTTATGTTATTTTAGTAACAGCCGTAACACTGGTTCAGGTATATGAAAAATGTTTTTTTGCCAACGGATGGAGTCTTGTTGTGACGGAGTTTAACGATATGTATAGTTTGGAGGCGGGATTCAGACTGTCCGGAATCATTTCTCCAAACCTGTATTATCAGATGGCGCCGTTCGAGTCGTATATATATTCATTTGGATTATTTTCATTATTTTTGGTTATATGCGGGATTACTTTTTTGACGGGATGCCTGTACCGGAAAAGGCTTTTATTTTTCATAATCCAGATGCTTCATATATTGGCAGGGTTTATTCTTATATCAATAGATAGTGGTTTTAAATGGTATCTGCCGGCGTCCCATTCAATATTGGCGGTTCATTTTAACGGTTATCTTCGAAAATATATTTTATCCCCATGGGTATCCCTGTTTTTATATTTGGTATTATTGCTGATTGTGGGGATAGTAATGTACAGGAAGGCAGCAAAAGTAAGCATTGATATGATAGGGGGGGATATTCTGCAATGATAGAGGTAAAAAATGTGTCGCTTATAATTAATAAGTATAAAATACTTGCTAATGTATCGCTTGAAATTAAAGAGGGCGAGGCTGTCGGGCTGGTAGGCGCAAACGGTTCCGGTAAGACAATGCTCATGAAGTGCATATGTGGATTTAACACTATGTTTACCGGAGAGATAAAGGTGAATGGAAAGCGTATAGGAAAAGATATGGAATTTCCTGAAAAAACGGGAATCATTATTGAAACACCGGGCTTCATTCCGTATATGAGCGGTTATGAAAACCTGAAATTACTGTCCGGGTCCGGCAGTAAAATTTCAAAAGAACAGATATACTATTATATGAATCTGGCCGGTCTGGATCCGGAGAATAAAAAAAATGTGAAGAAATATTCGCTGGGAATGAGACAGCGGCTTGGGCTCGCACAGGCACTGATGGAGGACCCGGATATATTAATTCTTGACGAGCCTTTCAATGGAATAGATAAAAAAATGCTGCTTAAAATGAGGGATATCTTTGTCGGTGAAAAATCAAAGGGTAAAACTATTTTAATGGCGTCGCATAATGAAAAGGATATAGAGTATATCTGTGACAGGAAATATGAGATAGACGAGGGAGCCATAGTTCCGTCTTCCGGGGACTGTTCGAAAAGCATGCAGCATAGCTGAGAGTGTTTTTCAGGCTTGACTTGCAGGTATGATTGATTTATACTGTAACTCTGATAGAATTACACATTATGGAGGTAAAAAACATGACAGAGGTTAATAAAGATATGATTATTGCAGATATTCTTGCTGTAGATGCGACAATAGCGCCGATTCTTATGGCAGCGGGAATGCATTGTATCGGATGCCCTTCCGCTCAGGGTGAGTCGCTTGAGCAGGCGGCAATGGTTCATGGTCTTGATTCGGACGAGCTTGTTACAAGAATTAATGAATATCTTGCAAACAAGGAAAAATAAGCGACTACAGAAAATATATGATTCTTGTATGAAAAAATAATCTGTGTATGAAGCGGGGCTGTCTGATGACAGCCCCGTGAATTATACATACGCTTATATTTTGAAGATAGAAAATGTACTTTGCGCTATTTCGAAATACCCCTTACAGATTACCGAGTATCTGAAGCGCATTATTCTTTATGATGGGCTCCAGATGTTCGTTGTAGTGGAATGCCGTTGCATAAGTAGTTCTCTCGGCATGACCGAATTCTGAAGCAAGATTGCATACACACGCAAATTCCTCGGGAGTCAGACACGTGTTTTTCATTACGAGATAGTATGCTGAATTGACAGGATTCTTGTAAACGCTGTTTTTACCATCATATATATTAGAAACATTGGCCGCAAACCTTGTCACATTATTTAAGGAATCGAATGAAAAGATTTTGACAAGCTTTCCGGAGTTACTATTGTCCGCAGCATTTTTGTTCTTGTCAGGGTATTTTAGCAAGTCTGATAAGGACAATTTTTCGTCTTCGGAATCTGTGTGCGCTGAGGATTCAGCGTCGGTGTTTTCGTCTTCGGAATCTTCTATTATACCTGAAAGTTCGTTGAAACGGTCAAGAAGCTGCTCTGTAAAATCTTCGGCATCATCATAATACTCCTCGCCATCATTCTTTTCAGACGAAAATTTTGAAAATCTTGTATCAAGTTCATCAGGGTCTTCGACCTTTGTTATTATGAGAATCAGGGTCTCGCGTGAAATTGGGATGGCTTCTATCATTATAGGAATGTCTTCGGCCTCAAATCCGAATTCATATGAAGCCTGCTGCATCATGTCTCGAAAAAGGGCTTTGGCTTTCTCGGTTCCATATGCAAGCTCGCTGATTTTCAGTTCTCTGTCAACCAAATCCTGGTGGCTTAATGTACAACGTATTTGATTTTCGCTAATTTTTTCTATTTTCATTTCAGCCACTCCTTTTTATTATTATATAAATATATGAAAGTATAATTTATTATTAGCATAAAGTCAATACCATTAAACAATCCAAATATAAGAAAAAATTTATAAATACTGGACAGTCACACAAAAACAAATATATTATTTTGTTAATATCGTATATTGAAATAATAAAACGTTAAGGTTATAATAAAATCGTAATACAAAAGTGCTTCTTTTGAAAGGAGGCGTGAGGGAAGTTTATCTTTTAGAAGCGCTGATTTAACTACTGCTTCTAAGAGCCTGCAGCGTATGCACACGGATTTGTAAGAAAACTTGCGTTTGGCAGCACAAATCCGGCGACGGAAATGTTTTAGTCAACGTTTCCTTGGGTATATCTTAATTCTTCTGATAATCGATGAAACTGTTTCATGATAATCAGCATTTGTAACCGGAATACGGGAATAGTATATTGTATGCAATTGTAAATTAATCAGGTTAATTATTTGTTTATTTTTTTCGCCATGATAAGTTCATTAGTCTGCAGGTACTTTTGTATTAATAATAACGCATTGGGGGTGGAAAACGGCCCGTGGAATGTATACACCACAGCTTGTACCTTGCCATGGGTAACATAAAATTACTGTATCTATAATATTATAATATAAATAACATGGACACGAAACACAAAAATGTTATTTAAAGTAACTGTTGTAAAAACAGTGTGTTAGTAATGCCATAATTAAAGTAACAATGTACCTGAAAACGTATAACGAATATGCCGGGCTGCCGCCCATGATTGTAAAAAAGTTGCAAATATGCAAAGTTTATGTCAGGCGCAGTCCGGCGTTTTACTTTTTCGGGATATTATGTTATAATCCGACTTAACGGTTAAGAGTATCATCTTACGACGGAGGTATGATGGATGACTAGACAAATGAAATTGATATCGGCGAGCGTAATTGTGATAGTAATAGCGTTGATTGCAGCGCTTTTGGCATATAAATATGCTCCCAGCAAAGAGGTTATGGAGCTGGGTGAATATTTTTCGGTCTCCGGTGACGAGATGGCGGTTCTTATGCAGGACGGATATTCGGAAGAAAGGGGATATTATATTGAGGGAGTCCCATATCTGAGCCTGTCGATGGTTAAGGATAACTTTAATAAAGGCTTTTATTGGGATAAGTCTTCATCCATGCTGCTGTATACTAAGCCGGACGGAGTTGTAAAGGCGGCGGCGGAGAGCATGGAGTACATATTTAACAAGAACAGTACGGCTTTGGATTACGTGCCCGTACGTATAATTGGGGAACAGCCTTATGTGGCGGTTCCGTTCGTGAAAGAATACAGTAATATAGAATATACGGCATATGAAAATCCTAACAGGATAGTTATTACTTATGACTGGGGTGTTAACAGGCTTGTTACACATGTCAGGAAAGAGACGGTGCTACGATATGAGGATACGAATAAAAGTCCAATAATTGCTAATCTCAATAAGGGTGACAAGCTTACCTGCATTGGAATGGACGAGGAGATAAGCGGGGGGTATACGAAAGTTATCACAGTTGACGGGGTTATAGGGTATGTCGCAAACAAGAGAATTGAAGAGAGTAATTACGAAGTTGTCGACAGAGAATATTCAGAACCCCAGTGGACGCATATAAAAAAGGATTATGATATATGTATGGCGTGGCATCAGGTTACGAACAACCAGGCGAATGAGGGCCTGCTTACCCTTCTCAACAATAGCAAGGGAGTGAATACGGTTTCACCGACCTGGTTCAAGATAAGCGACAACGACGGCAGCATAAGCTCGCTGGCAAGCGAGCGATATGTTCAGAGAGCCCACAAGGCCGGAGTAGAGGTATGGGGGCTTTGCGACGATTTTAGCAAAGAGATAGACATGTCCGTCATACTTTCCAATATGACGTCAAGAGAGAAGCTGCAAAGTAAGCTTGTCAGTCTTGCCATCGAGTATGACCTTGACGGCATTAATATAGATTTTGAGAACATACCGAAAGAAGCAGGGGAGGACTTTGTTCAGTTTGTAAGGGAAATGTCAGTAAGATGCAGGAATAACGGTATTGTTTTGTCAATCAATAATTATGTACCGGTAGAGTACAGGATGTATTATGATTATGAAGAACAGGGCAGGGTAGCCGATTATGTTGTTATTATGGCGTATGATGAACATTATTCGGGCAGCCCGGAGGCAGGTTCTGTTTCGTCTATAGGTTTTGTGAAAGACGCTGTGTCAGGCATAATTGAAAAGGTCGCGCCTGAACAGGTTATTATGGCGCTTCCATTCTATACCAGGTTGTGGACTGTAAAAAATGAGGGGACCGAGGCACAGACTATTGAGACGGCAGCGTACAGTATGCCGGGCGCTGACAGTCTGCTTAGCGACAGGAAACTGGAACCTGTATGGGATGATGTGACCGGACAATATTATGCCCAATATAATGAGGGAGACGCGACGAACAAAATATGGCTTGAGGACGAGCGCTCCCTGGAGGAAAAACTAAAGGTGGTAACGGGCGGCGGCATACGTAACGTATCTTTCTGGAGACTCGGATTTGAAAAGAGCGAAGTGTGGAACATTGTAACGAATTATATCAATGCCAGGGAAACGCTTTGATAAGCGCTTTCCTCATTTGGCACAAATCTCCCACAAAGTGTGAAACGCATCTGGCAGAAAGCAATTTTCAAACACGCTCTAGTTAATGGCTTGATCTGATATATGTAATGATTCCGTTGCATATGGCCTGCGCGGTCTGTTTTTGATAGTGTTCGGTAGTTAACAGGACCTCTTCCGCAGGGTTGCTTAAAAAGCCGCATTCGACAATTACGGTGGGACAGCTTGTGTTTTTCAGCATATAGTAACTTGAATTCGCCTTGGCCACGCGGCTGTTAGATGGGTCCAGTGCGAATATCAGTGATGATTGTATGCTGTCGGCAAGGAGTTTTGACGTTCCGGCGTCATTATAATAAAATACCTGTGCGCCTGATACTGTGCTGTCCTGAAAACTGTTTTGGTGTATGCTTACGGCGACAACCGGGGAAGCGTCTTCTATTATGCTTATACGGTGGTTAAGGTCGTCGGTTTTTTTGCTTTTGCATCCTTCGGTGTATAAGTGGGTGTCAGTTGAACGCGTTAGTACGACTTTGTAATTCATCTGTTCAAGACAATCTTTCAGATGAAGCGATATGGCAAGGTTAACGTCTTTTTCAAGAGTACCGTTCACTCCGACTTTTCCGGGGTCGTAACCTCCGTGGCCGGGGTCGATGGCAATAGTAATTCCGGAGTTTCTTGATGGCAGTAATGTGTTCAGGATTGCAATATAGGGTTCCTTGAAAATACATATTGACAGTAAAAATGCGATGATTATAAGTGGAAGTATTGTTTTTTGTTTTCTGATAACCTTAATCATAGATTAGCCTTGCTGGAAAATAGTTTATTATTATATAAATATTAATCCGGATAATATTTATGCACGTTTTCGGCCGTTTTGCGGCCTTTTTAGTTTGGGGCGCGGTACAGCACACTAGACGAATTCTGCAAAATGATGTATTATATGTTATAAAAGATACGTTATATTTAATAAAAAGATAATTTTGTTTATAAAAGCGTTTTATAATCGCTTTTATAAACAATGTGTTAAGTATGACGTTATATTAATAATGCACAGTGTTGTGTAAGGACCGGGTAATATCGTTATGAAAACAAAAGTATTCAGCATGAAAGAACTGACAGGGCGGGAAGAACTTGATGCTATTAAGGAATGCGCCGCAATTATAAAAAAGGGCGGTCTTGTTGCATTCCCTACGGAAACCGTATACGGACTTGGAGGTAACGCGCTTGACGCCAACGTATCAAAAAAGATATATGCTGCAAAGGGAAGGCCTTCTGACAATCCGCTTATTGTCCATATATGCGATATGAAAGGATTGTATGAGGTTGCAGAAGGAGTTACGGACGCTGCGATTCAGCTGGCGGACAGGTTTTGGCCGGGGCCTCTTACTATGATACTTAAGAAAAAATCTATAGTGCCGGACGAGACTACGGGAGGGCTTGATACGGTTGCAGTAAGGATGCCGTCTCACAAAGATGCATTAAGGCTGATAAATGCTTCTGGGGTGCCAATCGCGGCGCCCAGTGCCAACTCTTCGGGAAGGCCGAGTCCTACTATGGCAGGTCATGTGCTTCAGGATCTGGATGGAAAGATAGACGCCGTTATAGACGGCGGTGCGGTTGATATCGGCCTTGAGTCCACTATAATTGATTTGAGCGCGGCGGTGCCCGTGTTGTTAAGGCCTGGATATATTACTACTGAGATGATAAAAGAAGTTGTCGGTGAGATTGAAAGAGATCCCACGCTTGATGCGGGAGTTTCTGAGGGGATGAAACCAAAAGCTCCGGGAATGATGTACAGGCATTATGCCCCTAAGGGAGACATGGTAATCGTTACAGGAAATACTGACAATGTCATTGAAAAGATAAATGAACTTGCGCGCGGGCATGACCCTCACGAGACGGCGGTAATTACGACGGAAGAAAACCGGCATGCATACTCAGGATGCAGGGTTGTGTGTATGGGGACAAGGCAGGATGAACAATCGGTGGCAAGACAATTATATTCAGTATTAAGGCGTATGGATGAATACAATATAAAGTATATATATGTTGAAAGCTTTAAGAGCGACAGGTTAGGCGATGCGATTATGAACAGGCTATTAAAAGCCGCCGGTCATAAGGTTATACATGTGGAAGGAAGGTATTAATTGATGAAATATGATAAAGTCATTTTTGTGGGGGAAGATAACACCTGCAGAAGTCCGATGGCGGAGACAATTTTCAGATATGCCTTTGGTGATGAAAAGATTGGCTGTGAGGTAGTGTCAAGAGGTCTTGTGGTCCTTTTTGAGGAGCCTTATAACCAGAAAGCGGAGATGATATTGTATAATCATGGAATGGAAACGGTATCAAAATCGGCGGTCCAGCTTGATGCCGCCGAACTTGCGGAACGTGTTCTTGTACTTACCATGACGTTTCCTGAGAAGCTTAAAATAATTGAGGATTACGGATTTGGGGGAAGCGTATATACCCTTAAAGAATATATAGGTAATGATGACGAACTGCTTGACCCTTACGGTGAGGAGATAGACATATATGAGGCGTGTTTTCAGGATATGTTCGCCGCCATAAGAGAGGTAAAAAAGCTATTTGTTAAGGAAAATAAGGAATATGACGACGCTGTTAATGGACAGAATGAATTTTCTGATGGTATAATTGGGAATAATAATACTTGAAATTGTTAAGAATTTAAAGCGACATGGTTTTAAAATCAGCCGGCTTGGATTAAATTGAAAAGATAAAGCATATAAATATGCGTACAGAATCAGGAGGTAAAGCGATGATAGCGATAGGATGCGACCACGGCGGAGTGGAACTTAAGAAAGAGATAATAAAGTATCTTGAGGAACAGGGATATGAGTACAAGGATTACGGGACATACACGTCGGATTCGTGCGACTATCCGGTGTATGCGAAAAAGGTTGCACATGCGATTATTGACGGGGAATGTGAGAAAGGAATTCTCATATGCGGAACGGGAATCGGAATCGGTATAACCGCCAACAAAATAAAGGGAATCAGGGCGGCGCTCTGCCATGATGTTTTCAGCGCGCAGGCTACGAGGGAGCATAACGATGCTAACATAGTTACGCTTGGAGCCAGGGTAATCGGTCCGGGGCTTGCCGTCAAGATAGTCGATACGTTTCTTAATACGGAATTTTCCAATGACGAGAGACATGTTAATAGAATAAGACAGATGGAAGAAGATTAATTATACGCATATTTGGAGGAAACAGATGAAGATTGGATTTATAGGCTGCGGAAATATGGCGCAGGCTATTATCTCCGGTCTGGTGAATAACAAAATGTTTGGACCGGACGAGATAATAGCATCTGACAAAAGCGGCGCCGCTCTTTCCGCGGCAAAAGAAAAATACGGAATACATACTACAACGAATAACAGTGAGCTTGTACTTGAATCTGAGGTGATTTTACTGGCGGTAAAACCCCAGGTCATATCGGGCGTAATTTCTGAGATTGCCGATACTGTCGGGGAACAGAAGCTTGTCATATCGATAGTTGCCGGTCAGAGTATTGCGAATATACAAAAAATGTTCGGAAGGGATATTAAGATTGTACGTACAATGCCGAATACTCCCGCGCTCGTGGGGGAGGGGATGACGGCCATGTGTTACGGTTCTAACGTCACCGAACTTGAGGCGGGATATGCGGCAAAGATACTGGGCAGCTTCGGTAAGGTGGAGACTGTGTCTGAGGATATTATGGATGCGGTTGTAGCAGTCTCGGGGAGTTCCCCCGCATATGTTGCCATGATGATTGAAGCAATGGCGGACGCGGCCGTACTGAAAGGAATGGCACGTTCCCAGGCTTACAAATTTGCAGCTCAGGCGGTATATGGAACGGCGAAACTGATAATGGAAACTGGCAGACACCCTGCCGAGATTAAAGATATGGTTTGTTCACCGGCCGGAACGACTATAGAGGCCGTGCGGGTTTTAGAGGAGACAGGATTCAGGAGCTCCATTATGGAAGCCATGACAGCATGTGCGGAAGTGTCTTCAAAGTTATAGACGTTACAGCTAAGATTATAAAAAAATATAAAAAAAAAATGAATAATATTTTTTTTTATATAGACTTATATGATAATATTTGTTATAATAATGCAATCGTGGGAAGTGATGGTATGTCTGATGATGAGAACGGTAAAAATTCAGATTATGTTGAGGTAGTAGGGGCGCTTTCTATGGTCTTTCAGTTGAGTTTGTCCGTTATTGTACCGATTGCACTGTGCGTGTTTGTCGGGTATAAGCTGGATAGATGGCTTGGCACAGGTTATCTTACCATAATCTTTATATTTATAGGGATAGCCGCAGGCATCAGGAGCGCTTATATGATAACGAAAGGATTTTACGCAAAAGACCTTGAAAGGGAGAAGAAGCAGCAGGAGTATTTTGACGACCTTTACAGACAAAGACGGAATGCTCATAAAAGTAAAACCAGGAATGAAGATAATGACGGGTAATTTGTCATTATCTGAAAGGATATTATGAGATATTTAAGACGGACATATCATGAAATGATAATAGCAATTGCACTGCAGGCCGCTGTGATATGTATTGTCGGCGCGGTTCTGACAAAGCAGTATATCACATTTCCGGCAGGCGTTTTATTTGGTTGTGCGGCGGCAGCAGGGTTGCTTTCAAACATGATGAAAAGTGTGACGGTAATCGTTGAACTGGACCCTGAAAGAGCAAAACGGTACGGAATAAGGCAGTCCGTAACCCGAATGGCGGTCATGGGGCTTATGCTGTGCGTTGCGGTATATTTTGAGGAATATATCAGTCCGTGGGGGGCGCTTATCGGACTGGCCACACTGAAATTTTCTGCGTATCTGCAGGCGGCGGTACACAGAGCATTCGAAAGTTTAGAGAGAAAAAAAGGGAGGAAAGAGAAATGATGGTTGCCCAGCTTAGTGGAGGAGCGGACCTTGACTTTTATATAGAGGGATATGCAAAATTTGAGCTTTTTGGACAAACACTGTATATGACGACTACGCATATATGTCTTGCAATAGTATTTGTAATAATCACTGTGTTTGCAATTATTGCCAACAGAGCCATTAAAAAAGCCGATGTGTCAAAAGCGCCTTCAGGATTTGTTAATGTACTGGAACTTTTGGTTGAGACTCTTGACAACATGCTTGTGAATACTATGGGTGCAAAGCATGGGTTAAAGTTTTCTAATTATATAGGTTCCCTGTTTACTCTTTTGCTAGTATGTAATTTGTCGGGGCTTTTAGGTTTAAGACCGCCTACTGCGGATTTTGGCGTTACTTTTCCACTGGCGCTTATTTCATGGTTCATGATTCAGTATAACGGAATCAAGTATCAGAAGTGGGGAAAGGCGAAGAGCTTGTTCGAGCCTATATTTCTGTTTTTCCCTATTAATGTTATAAGTGAGTTTTCAACGCCTGTTTCAATGTCGCTCCGTTTGTTTGGAAACATGTTTTCCGGAACGATTATGATGTCGCTCATATACGGGTTACTGGGCAAGGTGGCTATAATATGGCCGTCTGCACTGCACGCATACCTGGACGTATTTGCAGGCGCGCTGCAGGCGTACGTATTCATAATGCTTACAATGGTGTTCGTCTCAAACCAGATTGGCGAGGAGACGTAAGGGTGAGATTAAGGCTGTATGTTTCGTGACGCTGAACGGCTGTTGCTGGCATACAACTTTATATATAATTTATTTAAAAAACGTGATTATATTATTAAGGAGGATTTCAATTATGAATGGAATTTCAAGTGAAGCTTTTGTATTAGGTTGTTCAGCGATAGGTGCGGGACTTGCAGTTATAGCAGGTATCGGACCTGGAATCGGACAGGGAAATGCGGCAGGCCAGGCGGCTGCTGCGGTAGGACGCAATCCGGGAGCAAAGGGAAGTATAATGACGACTATGCTTCTTGGTCAGGCAGTTGCAGAGACGACGGGACTTTACGGATTCACGGTAGCACTGCTTCTTATGTTCTTAAAACCATTAATGCCATAATGAGGTACAGTGGACAAAATATGAAAGGAGGCCTGTAACTTGGATGGCATTTTATCAGATAAAGTAGTTGTATTGCTTTCTGAAGAGAATATATGGAAAAGAATATTCGGGCTTGATGCACAGACATTGTTTGACACATGTATAACATTGGCTGCCATGCTTGTCCTGTTTATGCTTTTATCATATTTTTTATTTAATCCTGCAAGAAACCTTATAAACAAACGTAAGGAGCTTATTGAAAACCAGATGCGCGAAGCTGAGAATCAGAAAAAGGAAGCGGACGCATATAAGGCTGAGTATGACAGTAAGCTTAAAAATGTTGCGGCTGAAGCCGGTGAGTTGATGGACAAAGCTAAGAACAGGGCCAGAAAGCAGGAATCTGAAATTATCAGTGAAGCTAAGGAAGAAGCCGGCCGAATCGTAAAGAGGGCGGAGAAAGAAGCCGCTCTTGAAAAGAGCAAGGCTGTTGATGGCATGAAACAGGAGATTATATCAGTTGCCTCTCTCATGGCGCAGAAAGTTGTTTCAGAGACAATGGATGAGTCAAAGCAGAATGAGCTGTTAGAGGCGGCATTAAAAGAAATGGGTGAAGATACATGGCAAAATTAGTATCTGCAACATATGGAGATGCGTTGTTTGAACTTGCACTTGAAGATGAAAAGCTTGACGAGGTATGGGAAGAGGTTAAGTTTTTGGGAGATACCATCCGTACCAACAGGGAGTTTGCTTCGCTTTTGGTTCATCCCAGAGTCAGCGAGGATGAAAAAAAGACTCTTGTCAAAAACATATTCGACGGGCAGCTTAGCGATATAACGATGGGATTTATTATGATTGTTATTGAAAAGGGACGCGCCGGGGACATAGAGACTATACTTAATTATTTTAGTGAGAAAGCCAGGGAGTATAAAAATATAGGAGTTGCCTGCGTTACTTCTGCGGCAGGTCTTTCCGATGAACAGAAAAAGAGTATTGAGAAGAAACTGCTTGATACTACAAAATATGTATCTTATGAGATGGATTACAGAGTGGATGAAAAGCTTATCGGCGGCATTGTAATACGTATAGGCGACAGGGTGTTTGACAGCAGTGTAAAAAACTGCCTTGATAAGATGTCCAGGGAGCTTTCAAAAATCCAGTTAGGCTGATTGGTAATGGAATCAGGATTCACATGTCTGTATAGTACATGTAATTATTTGTAAAGGAGGTTGTATCTGGGAGATGAATTTAAGACCGGAAGAAATAAGTTCAGTCATAAAAGAACAGATAAAAAAGTATAGCGCCGGATTTGAAGTTTCTGACGTGGGAACGGTTATTCAGGTTGCGGATGGTATTGCCAGAATTCATGGACTTGAAAAAGCAATGCAGGGCGAACTGCTTGAATTTCCGAATGAAGTGTACGGAATGGTCCTTAACCTTGAGGAGGACAATGTCGGAGCCGTTCTTCTTGGAACGGGCGACATAAGCGAGGGTGATATTGTTAAGACGACCGGACGAGTTGTAGAGGTGCCTGTTGGCGACGCTATGGTTGGCCGTGTTGTAAATGCGCTTGGACAGCCGATAGACGGAAAAGGACCTATAGAGACTGATAAATTCAGGCAGATAGAGCGCGTCGCATCGGGAGTTATTGCGAGAAAGTCGGTTGATACTCCGCTTCAGACGGGTATTAAGGCTATTGACGCGATGGTTCCAATCGGACGCGGACAGCGAGAGCTTATTATCGGTGACCGTCAGACGGGTAAGACGGCAATTGCTATAGATACAATTATTAACCAGAAAGGCCAGAATGTAAAGTGTATATATGTTGCGATTGGACAGAAAGCATCTACTGTTGCGTCTATCGTAAAATCCCTTGAGGAGAACGGGGCGATGGATTACACAACTATTGTTGTGTCAACAGCAAGTGAGCTTGCCCCGCTTCAGTATATCGCACCGTATTCAGGCTGTACAATCGGCGAGGAGTGGATGGAGAACGGCGAGGATGTACTTGTTGTGTATGACGATTTGAGCAAACATGCCGTTGCATACCGTACACTTGCTCTTCTTCTTCGCAGGCCGCCGGGACGTGAGGCATATCCGGGAGACGTATTCTATCTTCACTCAAGACTTCTTGAGAGGGCGGCAAAGCTTAGCGACAAGCTCGGGGGAGGTTCGCTGACTGCACTCCCTATAATAGAGACGCAGGCCGGAGATGTGTCGGCATACATTCCGACGAATGTTATTTCCATCACAGACGGACAGATATATCTTGAAACAGAGATGTTCAATTCTGGATTCAGGCCTGCCGTTAACGCGGGTCTTTCCGTGTCAAGGGTTGGCGGCGCGGCACAGATTAAGGCTATGAAGAAGATTGCCGGGCCTATACGAATAGAACTTGCGCAGTTCAGGGAACTTGCCGCATTCTCACAGTTTGGTTCGGACCTTGACAACGATACGAAGATGAAGCTTGCACAGGGAGAAAGAATTAGGGAGATACTTAAGCAGGACCAGTATAAACCAATGCCTGTACAGTATCAGGTAATCATTATATATTCCGCAGTTAACGGATATCTCCTTAACATTGAAGTTTCGGATATAGGAAAGTTTGAAAAGGCATTATTTGAATATATTGATACAAAATATCCTGAGATACCGGCATCCATACGTGATGAAAAGGTAATATCGGAAAATACGGAAGAATTGCTTAAGAAAGCGATTGACGAATGTATTAAGGAATTCGGGGCATAAAATTAAGCCCGGGACAGGAGGAAGATTATGGCTACAATGAGAGATATTAAACGCCGTAAGGAAAGCGTTGCAAGCACGGGGCAGATTACAAAAGCCATGAAGCTTGTTGCCACGGTTAAAATGCAGAAGGCAAAGCAGCGTGCGGAGAATTCAAAGCCATATTTTAACCAGATGTACGGTACTGTTAAGTCAATACTCGCAAAGTCAGAAAGCATCTCTCACCCGTATTTGACGGGAAACGATTCCGGTAAGAAGGCCGTAATTGTCATTACCTCTAACAGGGGGCTTGCAGGCGGTTATAATGCGAACGTAATAAAGCTTATAACGAAAAATGAAGCATTTACGCCGGATAATACTATTGTGTACGCTGTCGGTAAAAAAGGGGCTGCGGGACTTGCCAAGGACGGTTACGAAATTAAGCAAGATTATTCCGAGGCGGTTAACGCCCCGCTGTTCCATGACGCGGCGGTGATTGGTAAGAGCGTCATGGACGCATATCTGAACGGCGAGGTTGGAGAAATCTATATTGCATACACCGTTTTCAAGAATACGGTAACACATATTCCTACTATGATGAAGCTTCTTCCGATTGATGAAGACGGTGAGGAGCAGCACGAACCGGATGACGGTGCAATAATGAATTTTGAGCCTGAAGCGGAAGAGGCGCTGGAGATGATTATACCAAAATATATTAACAGTTTGGTTTTTGGTGCGATTATTGAGGCAATGGCCAGTGAAAACGGGGCCAGAATGCAGGCTATGGATTCTGCAACAAGCAATGCCGAAGACATGATAGCCGGATTGGAGCTCAAGTATAACCGCGCAAGACAGAGTGCGATTACACAGGAGCTTACGGAGATTATTGCAGGTTCCGCTACAGTTGAGTAAGATTAAAGAAATACCACGCTGCGTGGTAGAATGGAGGATAAAATGGCAGAAAGTATAGGAAAGATAACACAGATAATCGGAGCTGTACTTGACGTAAAATTTTCTGCAGACGAGCTTCCTGATATATATGAAGCTATAAGGGTTGATACGGATAACGGCGGCAAGCTAATACTTGAGGTTGCGCAGCATCTCGGTGACGATACGGTCAGATGTATAGCGATGGGACCTACCGACGGTCTTGTAAGGGGCACAAAGGCATATGCAACCGGGGCTCCTATTACCGTGCCCGTAGGTGAGAAGACATTGGGAAGGCTGTTCAATGTCCTTGGCGAGGTTATCGACGAGAAACCTGCGCCTGAGGCTGAGGAGTACCATCCTATTCATAGAAGCGCCCCAAGCTTTGAGGAACAGTCTACGCAGACGGAGATTCTTGAGACGGGAATTAAGGTTGTCGACCTTCTCTGCCCTTATCAAAAGGGAGGAAAGATAGGACTCTTTGGAGGAGCCGGAGTAGGTAAGACGGTACTTATACAGGAGCTTATTACCAATATTGCGACAGAGCACGGAGGTTACTCGGTGTTCACGGGAGTTGGCGAGAGGACGAGAGAGGGAAATGACCTTTATTATGAGATGATTGAGTCGGGAGTTATTGACAAGACGACGATGGTATTCGGTCAGATGAACGAGCCGCCTGGAGCCAGGATGAGGGTTGGACTTACGGGGCTGACCATGGCGGAGTATTTCCGTGACAAGGTAGGAAAAGACGTACTTTTATTTATAGATAATATATTCCGTTTTACACAGGCAGGCTCGGAGGTTTCCGCGCTTCTCGGACGTGTTCCGAGTGCGGTTGGTTACCAGCCTACGCTTCAGACGGAGATGGGAGCATTACAGGAGAGGATTACATCTACAAGAAAAGGTTCGATAACGTCGGTTCAGGCCGTATATGTGCCTGCGGACGACCTTACGGACCCCGCTCCGGCTACAACATTTGCACATCTTGACGCAACTACGGTTCTATCGCGTTCTATAGTTGAGCTTGGTATATACCCGGCGGTTGACCCACTTGAGTCAACGTCAAGAATCCTTGATCCGAGAATTGTCGGTGAGGAACATTATGTTGTTGCCAGAAAGGTTCAGGAGATTCTTCAGAGATATAAGGAGCTTCAGGATATCATTGCAATCCTTGGTATGGATGAGCTTTCGGAAGATGACAAGATACTTGTCGCAA
The DNA here is from genome assembly GCA_022790615.1 of Lachnospiraceae bacterium. GTDB lineage: Bacteria > Bacillota > Clostridia > Lachnospirales > Lachnospiraceae > V9D3004. Next base: position 34,960 of record JAAVXK010000037.1, on the reverse strand, counting down.
GGGCCAGGAAAGTTCAGAGATTCCTTTCACAGCCGTTCCACGTTGCAGAGCAGTTTACGGGACTGGAAGGAAAGTATGTACAGCTTACGGATACGATACAGGGATTTAGGGAGATATTAGACGGTAAGCATGATGATATTCCGGAAAGTTATTTCCTCAACGCCGGAAGCATTGATGATGTTGTTGCCAGATATAAGAAATAATTCCGGAGGTATAATGTATGGCTGAGAGTAGTACATTTCGATTAAAAATAATAGCTCCGGAGCGAATATTTTATGATGAAGATGTGAATATGGTAGAATTGAATACTTCGGAAGGGGAGATTGGTATACTTCCGGAGCATATTCCGTTGACTACGATAGTGGCGCCGGGAATACTAAAAATATCAAAAGACGGCGAGAAAAAAGAAGCGGCGCTTTTGGACGGGTTTGTTGAAGTCCAGAAGACTTCCGTCACAATTCTCGCAGAGGCATGCGAGTGGCCGGATGAGATTGACGCCAATAGGGCAATGGAGGCGCGTGTCAGGGCGGAGCGCCGTATTAAGTCAGGTGAGGCTGAAATTAACCTCATAAGGGCGGAGCTTGCACTTAAAAAATCTCTCATAAGGCTTGGACTTGCAGAAAAATATAAATAAATCCTTAAGGGGAGGTTTTCAATGCTAAAGAATCAAAAACTTGCAGTGCGCATTGGAATTTATATTGGATTAGCAATGATGCTTACATTTGTTGTTATATGGGTTGTTATTGACGGCAATGCGACAGACATTGTCACCGACTCCATAACAAACCAGATGACGGATTCCGCAGAATCAAGGGTTGCGATAATTAACGATTACGTATCGTCGGCAGAAGAGTATATGGTTGCATTTGCACAGAGCGACGAAGTAAGGAATGCCCTGCTTTATCCTGACAATTCGGATATTATTGCACGCGCACAGCAGTATACCGTTGATTTTGCCAATGTTAAAGGTATATTTGAGGGATTATATATAGCAGGTACGGACACTGAAGTATATACGCATACTTCGGAAGGTGCGATAGGCATACACACGAGGGAGGGAGAAGCCCTCAAAGAACTGCAGGAAACGATGATGACTAAAAAAGAGGTGACCAACAGCGGGATAATGAAATCCCCGGGAACAGGCAATATGGTTATCTCTATGTACTACCCGCTGTTTGATGAGTCAGACCGTTGTATAGGATATGTAGGTTCGGCGGTTTATGCAAGTAATCTGATGGATTCGCTTCTGTCGCTTGATATAAAGGGACTGCCGGACAGTGAGTACATATTCCTTAATTCTGAGACAGGTACGTATCTATATAATAAGGATGAGAAGCTGCTCAATACGAAGACTGAGGATGAGGGATTCTTAGAGATTCTTGAGGAGATAAAAAACAATCCTGAAATTACGACCGGTATAAAAAAGGTTACGAGCGATAACGGTGATAATGCGATAGTAGTATATAAAAATATTCCTGAAAGAAAATGGGTATTTATCGTAAAGGATGATGAGAAAAATGTGTACGCGGCGCTAGCCGGAATCAGAAGAATAACAGGCGTGGCATGTTTTTTGGCTCCGGTATGTCTGCTGCTTGTTTTGGTTGCGGTTCTGTTAATGGTGAGCAGACAGCTTAAGCTGGTTGAAAAATCAATTGGCAGGCTTGGAAGAATGGATTTGTCGGAAGACGGTGCTATTAAGAAGTATGTTGGAAGAAGGGATGAGGTTGGAATTATATGTTCCACTCTGAACAATACTGCGGAACGGCTCCGTGTGTACATAACTGAAATTGACAGGCAGATGGCAGCCATGTCAGACGGAGATTTTACCGTAAAAAGCAATGTAGAGTATGTTGGCGCGTTTAAGACTATTAATAAATCGCTCCAATTAATACAGGAATCCCTTCGAAAGTCATTTGTAGAAATTGCAGATGTTACGGCTGAGCTATCAACCAGTTCGCATAACGTATCGTCGGGAGCTGCTAATCTTGCGGACGCCGCAGATAATGAGAAGAGTCTTACGTTTGAGATTGACGCCAATGTTTCAGATATAGCTGAAAAAGTTGCGTACTCAACAAGCAATGCGGTACAGGCAAAAGAACAAACAGAAAAAGCCGCGTCGGTCGTTGCTCAGAGTAAGGATAAGATGGATGAGCTCATGGGAGCTATGGAGCGTATTACTGATACTGCAAACCAGATTGTCGGAATTAACGCTAACATGGAGAGAATTGCAAAGCAGACACAGATTCTTGCGCTTAACGCTACCGTTGAGGCGACAAGGGCAGGCGTACATGGAAAAGGTTTTGCGGTAGTAGCGAACGAGATAAGGGCGCTTGCAGAACAATCCAATTCTGCAGCTGAGGATGCATTTAACCTTATTGAGCAGACGATAGAAGCTGTCACTGTCGGAACTTCACTCACAGACGATACCGCGGAATGTCTGTATAATGTAGTTGAACAGACGTCAGAAATTGAAAAATCGGTGAGCGGTATTGCCGAGGCTTCGGTTCAGCAGAAAGATAAGCTGAGTGATATCTCGCGCAGACTGAAGGATATAGGCGATGTTGTTGAGATGACTGCGGCTACTGCAAAGGAAAGCGCGGACGCAAGCCTTGACCTTGATAAGCAGATTAAGGTTCTGCAAAATAATTTAAGAAGATATAAGGTATAATTAATGCAAGCCAGCCGATAGTACATGGATATGTCTCTATCGGCCGGCTTTAAATATTTCATAATGAATATTTTCTCAGTTTTTTCGTTCGTCTCCCCAGAAAAACAGGGCTACGGTTCCTGGCCCGGTATGGCTGCCTATCGTTGTTCCTATATTATTGATTACAACTTTTCCGTCAAGATGTGGGAATGTATCCTCGACAAGTTCGGCAACCTGTCTTGCGTCGTCATAGCATGCCGAATGTGAGATAAAACATTTTTTGTTATAATCATGCCCGTTTTCCGCATGGGCTTCCATACATTTTACAATTTCCTTAATGACCTTTGCCTTCGTCCTGATTTTATTCCTTGGCACAAGATGTCCCTCATTGTCCATATTTAGAAGAGGGCATATACCGAGGATTCCGCCGATAGCGCCTGACGTTTTGGATATTCGGCCGCCTTTTACATAAAAACTCAGGTCTGTAGAGAAAAACCAGTGGTGCATTTTTAAACGGTTGCCGGTAATCCAGTCATACAACTCTTTTAGCGGCATTCCTCCGTCGCGAAGCGTTGCGAGAGTGTCCATAATTAATCCGTAGCCTGACGACGCGCCGAGAGAATCGACAATATATATTTTTCTATCAGGATATTTTTCCTCAAGCATATCTTTCGCTATTGACGCGGAGTTAAATACTCCCGAGAGACCTGACGACAGGGAAACATGAAGAATGTCCTTTCCGTCTCTTAAAAATGGTTCAAAACTTTCTATAAATTCATCTGCGTTAATCTGGGAGGTCTTTGTTTCAGCCCCGTTTTTCATCGCTTCGTAGAAGTCATTAAATGATATTGATGTTCCGAGGTCGTCATCATATTGTTTTCCATCAAGTTCAAAATGAAAACAGGTATAATGGATATTCCTTCTGTTAAAATGCTCTGCTGACAGGTCGGCGGTAGAACAACAGCTGATAACATAATTTGACATAACGGATGGTCCTTTCCTATATAATAAATTCAAATATTTTATAATATTCTAACATTAAAATTATAATCGGGCAATACAATTTTTACTTTGTATTAGAGAGGCGCTATCCTGATATACAAAAATTAAAAAATTACATCTATGTATAATATTTCATATCGAGGAAATAATATTTGTATGAATAATTTGAAAGGGTGGTGCAATGTGGCAAAGATAAAGGCAGCCGGATTTGCCGGTCTTCTACTTTGGGTTATGGTTTTTGTGCAGATTGCAATTACTAATATTTTTGAGGAAAGAGTGCTTATAACGGAAGCGTTTGCAACAGGGGATAATATTGCTGTTGAAAGATGCAGTAACGAGATAGTTGCAAAGCTGAATGCATGTGATAAAAACCTGCTTGGCGAAGTTATGGAGGGCAGCGTGTGTTACGATTATGAGATTGAGGATATAAGCGGAAAGTTAAATACGAAAGGCATATGTTATAAGGCGACCGGTTTTGTTGAGGAATATAAGATTACGGCGACCCTGACAAAACCGGAGGGGTCCGCCGATACATATTTTCATTATATTATATGCAGTAATAAAACCCCTTATGCGGAATATATGTCGGATGGATGTTATTCAAGATGTGAACGGACGATGGGCCTGCTTGAGGGAAAGAATGCGGAGACAGTTATGTACAGCAGGGCAGAAGCCGTGTCAGCCGGAAAAATGTCAGAAGAAGAATGCAGGAAGTACACGGATCATCTGTTTGACAGAATCGGGGCGGACGTAGTTTATGAACATTCAGACGGCGAATATATATCATACGGATATGCAGACGGACTTGCAAAGCCGGTTGTTTCAAACAGGAAAAAGATGAATGTCCAGGTGATGTTTTGCTATAATGAAATTCAGGATGAGACGGAAATTAACATTGGGACTCCAATACTTACGGATTAGTGCGGATTGGTATTGTATTTTTATGAAAATATATGTACAATAAAATGCGTAGATTAATAAGTCATATATAAGGAGCTTACGATGTTAAAACATGTATATAGATTGTTAGGGCTCGTGATAGTATTTGCCGCAGCCCTCTTTTTCTTTGGACGGAATATAGAAGTTATACAGGTCCATGTTGACAAAAGCATGGTACAGATGGACGGAGAAACCCTGCCGATAGTAAGCCTTAAGTCATATGGGGTTGAGGCGAACAGGCTGTACGGATATGTTAGCAATACCCCTGCGAATAACGTAAGGGAATCTATAACCGTGATTGACGACGAAAAGCTGGTAGATGTAAAGATTGACGAGTATCAGACAAAGATAAACAAGCTGAACTATGAGGTCAGGTCCGTTAAAGATAACGAACTTCTGGATTCGGGCGCAGTTACAGCGTTTGCAGACGAGGATGGAAAACGGATTGCAAAGATAAAGCTTGACACAGAACTGCAGGCAAGTACCGAATATGCGCTAAAAATAACTTTGATTACCGACGTTAGTAAAAAAGTCAACTATTATACGCGTCTCAAATATTATTCGAATGAATGCTATATAAAAGAAAAAATAGATTTTGTGAAGAACTTTCATAAAATGACGATGAAAAAAGATGAGAAGCTGGCTACATATATTGAGCCTGACGCAGAGAATAATAATTCCACCCTTGCGCATGTTGATATAACTTCAAGCTTTGAAAACATAGTATGGGGGGAGCTTTCGCCTGTCGAGCTCACAGAGCTTATGCCGACGATTAAAGAAATCAACATTGAAACAGGAGCAATAGTGCTTGATTATTTTGTCAGCATGAATACGGATACCGGTGTAGAGACTTATTATGTCAGCGAGTACTACAGAGTAAGGCGTTCGGACGATAGAATGTATCTTTTGTGGTTTGAGAGAACTGTCGAGGCCCAATTTGACCCCGCGCTTGCAAGCGTTAATAAGAGCGAGCTGAAGCTTGGCATAATGAATGATGCAGATATACAGCTTGTGTCCAGCGACACGGCGAACAAGACGGCATTTTCGAGGAACGGAAATGTATATATGTATGACTTGAGCGAAAATAAAATCTATAATGTATATGAACAGTATATAAATAAAGAAGAATTGAATCACGAGATGTACAGACAACAGGACGTTCATATAATATCCATAGACCAGGAGGGCAACGTCTGTTTTGCAGTGTATGGGTATATAGCTCATGGCGCATACGAGGGGAAAGTTGCGATTGTTCTGTACCGTTTTCACAAGTCGGACAACGCCATAGAGGAGCTTCTATATATCCCATTCCAGACCACGTATCAGATATTGAAGGAAAACTTTGAGAAATACAGTTACCTAAACGGCAGCGACATATTTTATTTTGCAATAGACGACAGAATATATTCGTATAACCTTGTTTCTGAAAAGCTGACGTCTCTTGCAGAGAATATAGGCGAGAGAAATTTTACAATAATTCCGGAGTCAAGCTCATATGTATGGGAGAGCGCGCAGACAGACGGACTGGCAACTGAGATTACGGTTATGAATCTGGAGACTGCGGACACTACTGTAATTCCGTCTGGTGAGGGCAATTATATTCGGCTTATAGGAGTTATGGGGACAAATGTGGTATACGGGATAGGAAAGGTGGAAGATATAGCTTCAACGACCGAAGGTACTGCAATATACGCCATGAAAACGGTTGAGATAATGAATAAGGATAACGCCGTCATTAAGTCGTACAATAAAAAGAAAGTATATGTAACCGGCGCCTCCGTCTCGGGAAACATAGTATATTTAAAGCGGGCAAAAAGGGAAGGAAAGACTTATAAAAATATTTCGGATGACAACATATTAAACAGAATGAACGATGTGAGGAGCAAAGTGGAAGTGACGGAAAGAATTACTGATAAAATGATGACGGAAAAATATATCTCATTTCCATCTTCGTTCGTAATGGAGGAAGTACCGAAGGTTGAGACGGCGTTAATGTATGTCGTTAAGGAGGAGAAAGCGCTGTATCTCGGCGACACGGAAGAAGCCCTGAAATATTACGTATATGCAAAGGGCGGTATTACGGATTCATTTTCGAGTCCGGCCGAGGCAATTATCAATGCTGATAATGAACAGGGCGTTGTAATAAGCAGTAAGAATCAGACGGTGTGGGAAAGAGGAGGCCGTTTTTTAAGCAATACAGTATCAGGAATTGAAAATGTGCGTTCCGGTTCAGGCGTCACTTCAATTGACGCGTGCGTATATATGCTTTTGAATTCCGAGTACCTGGGAGTTAGCATGTCTGATATTAAAAAAAGCGGTAAATCAATGCTGGCAATGATAGGGGAATATATAAAAGAGCCTGTGAATCTGACGGGATGTAATCTTGACCAGATATTATATTTTGTCAGCGCAGGAAAACCGGTAATAGCGATGAAGGACAATAAAAATGCGGTGCTTATAACTGCGTATAACTCAAGTACCGTGACAATATACGACCCTGCTTCGGGGGAGAGCCAGACAATGTACCATGCAAATGCGGATAAGATGTTTGCGGATGCGGGAAATATATATGTAAGTTACATGAAAGAGAAGTAAAAGCAAAGCAAAAGAAGGGCTAAAGAATCAGAAAAGAAAAAAATATTATAAATTTAAATCATAAATGGAAAAAAGAAAGGTTTGGTGCGGAATATGGATTCAAGAATTGAGAAACTTGCGGACAATCTGGTTAATTTTTCAATGGGAGTTAAGAAAGGCGACAAAGTTTATATTGATTATATAGGAGAGGCAACGGAGGCTCTTGCGAGACAGATTATAAAAGAGGTATACAGGGCGGGGGGAATACCGTTTCCGCATTATACGAACCAGCGTGTATTGCGCGAGGTGCTTCTTAACTGTACGAAAGAACAGCTTACATTAATGGCTGAGCTTTCCTGCCGCGAGATGGAGCAGATGGATTGCTATGTCGGCGTAAGGGGCGCAGAGAATGTGTCGGAGCACGCGGACGTACCTTCCGAGCAGATGAAACTCTATGACCTGTACTATAAAAAGCCCGTACACACGGATATACGTGTTCCAAAGACCAGATGGGTTGTTTTAAGATACCCGAACAGCGCGATGGCGCAGCTTTCGGACACGAGTCTTGAGTCGTTTGAAGACTATTACTTTAAGGTATGCAACCTTGATTATTCGGTAATGGAGGAGGCCATGAAGCCTCTTGTCAGTCTGATGGAGAGGACGGACAGGGTAAGACTCGTATGTGAAAACGGAACAGACCTGTCATTTTCGATAAAGGACGTACCGGTAATACCATGCGCGGGCCATATGAATATACCGGACGGCGAGGTATTCACTGCGCCTGTCAGGGATTCAGTAAACGGAGTAATACAATACAACACACCGTCCTTATACCAGGGCGTGACATTTGAGGACGTGCGCCTGCGTTTTGAGGATGGAAAGATAGTCGAGGCAACAGCCAACCATACTGATAAAATAAATGAGATATTTGACACGGACGCGGGAGCAAGATATGTCGGGGAATTTGCCATAGGCGTTAATCCGTATGTGACAAAACCGATGAAAGATATATTGTTTGATGAGAAAATAAGCGGTTCCATTCACTTTACGCCGGGAAACTGTTACGATGAGGCTCCGAACGGCAACAGTTCTTCAATTCACTGGGACCTTGTCCTTATCATGACGCCCGAGTACGGAGGAGGGGAGATATACTTTGACGACGTGCTTGTTAGAAAGGACGGCAGATTCGTTCTGCCGGAACTGGAGTGCCTGAATCCCGAGGCGCTGACGGATTAAAACCGAATGTTTGATTTTATTTTAAGAGTAAATACAATAGGAGATCAATATGCAGCTGCCTGAACAATTTATGGAGAAAATGAAGGAACTTCTCACTGAGGAGTTCCCTGCTTTTTTAAGAAGCTATGATGAAGAGAGAATGTACGGGCTCAGAGTCAATACGTCAAAAATATCGTGTGAAGAATTTGAGAAGATTGCGCCGTTTGCGATACGAAAAATTCCGTGGATAAGAAACGGTTATTATTATGACGGGAACAACGTATCGCCCGCGAAGCACCCGTATTACCATGCGGGACTGTATTATCTGCAGGAGCCGAGCGCGATGACTCCCGCTGACAGGCTCGATATAAGGGAGTATGACGCGGTGCTTGATTTGTGCGCGGCGCCCGGGGGAAAGGCCACCGAGCTTGGCGTTAAGCTTGGCGGGAAGGGAGTGCTTGTCGCCAACGACATAAGCAGTTCCAGGGCGAAAGCGCTGCTCAAAAATATAGAACTGTTCGGGATTGTCAATCCGTTTGTGGTAAATGAGACTCCTGCAAGGCTCGCAGAGTATTTTCCGGAGTTCTTTGACAGGATTCTTTTGGACGCTCCCTGTTCCGGTGAAGGAATGTTCAGAAAAGAGCCGTCGGTTATTAAGAGCTACGTCTCGAACGGGGTGGATTATTACGCGAAGCTTCAAAGGGAAATACTTGTTCCGGCCGTGCATATGCTAAAGCCCGGTGGAAAGATGCTGTACTCCACGTGTACGTTTTCGCCGGAGGAGGACGAGCGCTCGATAGATTACATAATAGACAGGTTTCCAGAGCTGAAACTGATAGATATAGAAGGATATGAAGGATTCGACACCGGACGCCCCGAGTGGGGCTCAGGCAATCCCAATTTGAAAAAATGCGTAAGAATATGGCCGCACAGAATGAACGGGGAGGGCCATTTTCTTGCACTATTACAGAAAGACGGCGTATGTGATTCCGGACGCGGACTTGACGGCAGTATCAGGAGAACGGATAAAAATATGCTAAAAAGCCTTGCGTATTTTTTTGAGTTTGCGGAAAATCTTGAATGGGATATCGATGAGAGCAGACTTGAACTGCAGGGAGAACGGCTTTTTTATATGCCTGAAAAAACGGCTGGTCTCAAAGGAATGCGATTTTTAAGAAACGGTTTGTATATGGGAGACTGCCTGAAAAAGAGGTTTGAGCCGAGCCAGGCGCTTGCGATGGCTATAAGGCGGGGTGAATATAAAGAATGTATTACGCTTCCGGGTGATGACGCGCGTGTATTAAAGTATCTGAAGGGGGAGACGCTCAGCCTTACGTCCGGGGAAGCAAACGGAAAGGGATGGCGTTTGTTCTGTGTTGACGGATTTCCGCTCGGATGGGGAAAACTTGCAGGCGGAATGCTTAAAAACAAATATCATTCCGGCTGGAGGGTTTTGTAAGAAAATTGTAAGAATTATATTTACTTTTCTGTAAAAATTATTACATATATTATAGATGTCTTAAGACAAGGAGGCAATGGGCAATATTATGTCAGACAGTATTCTGGTGGCTGATGACGACAGGGAGATTGTGTCAGCTATAAAAATTCTCTTAGAGAAAGAAGGCTATAGGGTGTTTACAGTATATGACGGCGAGCAGGCGCTCGATATGCTTGCCGCAAACAAGGTTGACCTTATTTTACTGGATATAATGATGCCAAAATTGGACGGCCTGTCCGCAATAATGAGAATACGTGAAAGACGCAACATACCTATCATACTTTTAAGCGCAAAGAGCGAGGACAGCGATAAAATACTTGGGTTATCCATAGGGGCGGACGATTATATAACCAAACCATATAACCCGCAGGAGCTTGTCGCCAGAATTAAAAGCCAGCTTAGAAGATACACGATGCTTGGGGGCAGGGAGTCGGAATTTGGAAGTAAGGCAATTAAGAACGGAAGGCTTGCGTACTCGGAAGAGGAAAAATTGCTTTATGTCGACGGCGAAGCTGTGAAACTGACCGCAACGGAAACTAAAATTATCGAGCTTCTCATGAAAAATCTTGGAAGAGTATTTCCGGCGGAGGAAATATTTGAGAGGGTATGGGAGGAAGATAGTTTTGCTTCGGAAAATACGGTTATGGTTCACATCAGGCGAATTAGGGAAAAAATTGAACTGAATCCGAAGGAGCCGGAATATTTGAAGGTGGTGTGGGGTATTGGCTACAAAATTGAGAAGGTTGAAAAATAAGTTAGCAATATTATTAACAGTCTTGGGAGTAATATGCGTGGGAGTCGGTATCGGACTGTCTGTACATATGCAGTTATATATGTCCGATAAATATGGATTCGACGTATTAGATTTCGATTACAATTATCAGGACACGATTGAATTCAAAACATTTATGGAAAAAAGGCTTGCCACGCTGCTGTCGATGGGAGTAAACGGAAGGTGCTTTAGCATATATTCTTTTAGCGAGGGCAATACGGGAGACGTAAGTTCTTATTATTTTAATTCCATGCCTTATGAAGAGAACTATCAGAATACTAACCATATGGTCGGAAAAATATATAATAAGGCCATAAAGTATGATAAGAACATAGCCTATGCCGTGATAAGCAAGGGAAGTATCATATACAGTAATTATGACTGGCCAAGGCCGTCCGCAATTCGATGTCCGAGCGGATACAATTATGAGCTAAGATATAAAAACGGGCGCGTCAGCATATTTAAGGGGGGCGTGGAAACAGACGTATATGGCGACGGTTACTATAGCGAGGACGACTGGTATGTACCGGGTTACGAAAATTTTCAGGTTACAGAGAAACTTGATACGGTAGAAGTTGTAATATATGCGATTAAGAAGCCGCAGTATTATGAAAGTATACTTTCGAGATATAACGCGAACACCATTGCGCATTTTTACAACAAAAATGTTAGTGACGCCAGTGTTTTATCGGATTCCGACGGATGGTTTGATATGAATGCTTCGTATTTTATTGCCCAAGGTGTGGAGGAAGTTACCGATGCGAATGTATCAAGGCGTATGTTTCTTGTAGCGGGTATTATATTTTGTGCGGCGGCTTTTTTTGTAAGCGGTATTTATATAAGGATGGCGCGTCTGATAGGCGGAATATTCTATCGTATATTTCAAAAAGATTTTGGCTCCGGTTACACTGCAAAGAATAAGAAAAACTTCTTTTTATTTATGTTTGTGGACATAATGGCGCTGCTTGCCTGTATGGCAATATCGGTGATGGTGGCTACGGGACAGTGGAAAATATATTCTGGAATTTTGGTATGTGCCGTTGTATTTCTTATACTTGGTCTGTTTGCCTATATGTATATCAAGGTAATGGCGAAGGATATGTCGGCGGCTGTAGAAGACAGCCTTAAAAACGAGCGCATGAAGGTTGAGCTGGTGACGAATGTCTCGCACGATATTAAGACCCCGCTTACATCTATAATCAGTTATATAAAGCTTCTTAAAGAGGAAGAACTTCCGGATTACGCCGTGGATTATGTCAATATTATTGACAACAAATCAGAGCGGTTAAAATGCATTGTTGCCGATGTGTTTGATATAAGCAAGGCATCGTCCGGACAGCTTCCAATAGATATGAAGGTTATTGATTTTGGAAGGCTTATATCGCAGACTGTAGCGGATATGCAGGAAGCCATTAATAAAAGTGAAATTACTATTATACTGGATATACCGGAAAAAAAATCATATATAGAGGCGGATGGCAACAGGATGTACAGGGTAATTCAGAATCTTATACAGAATACGCTGCTATACTCATTGCCCGGCTCAAGGGTGCATATAACCTTGTCAGAACAAAATAATGTTGTAATGGCATGTATCGCCAATACATCTAAAAACAGTATATCGAATTCCATAGACTTCACTGAAAGATTTGTAAGGGGCGATGCTTCGCGCTCGGACGGCGGGAGTGGACTGGGACTTTCGATAGCGAAAAGTTTTACGGAGGCATGCAAAGGAACCTTTAAAATAGAAACATGCATGGATATGTTTATGGTAAAAGTATCCTTTGAAGTTGTGCGGGAACAAGACTCTGATTGCTAATTAATATTTTAATCTTGAAATGGCAGTATTATTATATTAATTGGCATTATATTTATAATTTGTCAATCCATATTTAGATAATATATTCCAATGTATGAGGAGTGATTGTATGAAAAAGATAATTTCGGCACTTATGTGTATCGTGCTGTTTATGGGGGTAATAACCATGTCAGGCTGCGGCGGCAGCAATAAAGAAGGGACGAACAGTGGTGACATAACGGAAAAAGAAATGTATGTATATAATGAGTTTGAACTGAATAGTGAAAACGGTGAAGTGTACAAATCATATTTAAATGGCAGCGACCTGTATTATATCGCATATTCATATCCCGAGACTGATATGGCAGATGAGGAATCTTATGATGAAGAATGGGTGCGGGAACACGATAAAGGACAGCTTCGCCAATACAAAACAGACAGCGGCGAGGATATCATGCTTTGCGATATACAAAATCCTACATCCATTGTGGAATTCTTTGTTACAAAACAAAATCAAATAAAAGTATTGTATAGTGAATCGATTGAAGGTAGAGTGAGCGATATAATGGTCACAAAAATGATGGACGGTACAGATGTATCCACCATATCGTTCACAGATAAAATGACAACGGCTTTCGGGGAAGGATTCCAAATTGAACGGACCAGGATTGGGCAGGATGACGAGGTGTATGTTTCATGTAAGAAAGAAGAAGGACATGAAACATATATTGCCAGATGTGATTCCGACTGCAATGTGAATGCAAGCGTTAAGTTTGAAAATAGGTATGTAGACGGCATGTTTTTTGATAATGAGAATCAATTGGCCGTTGAGACGAACGGTTCGGACGGCCTTGCGTACACTTACATTGATTTTGAAAAAGGAGTATGTGGTGAAACCGTCATAATTAATGATTTAGAGGGCGAATACAAATTTTCCGCAGATGAGCATGGGGGCGGAGTAACTTCAAAAATATACAACGGCCGGGGAGATGTTACATGTTATATAAAAGATACGGCGGGTCTGTGTGCATATAATGCCAAAGAACAGAGCGTGACGTTTCTCTTTGACTGGACTAACACCGGAATGATTGGAAGTTTTGTCGACAAAATTATACCGTTGGAAGACGGAAGATTGTTTTGCGAATGTTTGGACAGGGGGTTAATTAATTTAAAGTTTGGCATATTGGACAAATTAAAAGAAGGAACAGGGAGAAAGGTTATAACGTGTGCCGTGCTCAACACAGAGGATGACTACAGACATACAATGGAACAAAATGTAATCAATTATAATAAATCTAACGCCGATTACAGGGTTGAACTGGTCAGTTATGACAAATCGACCAATCCGATTGACACGTTTGCCAAAGATGTAATTGCCGGAAACATTCCGGATGTTCTGGATATATCGGGTGTTGATGTTAAGAATTATATCAATAAGGGTTTTTTTGAGGATTTGGCGCCGTATATGGAAAAAGACGATGTGTTTAGTAAGGATTATTATATAGACGGTCTGTATGATGCGATTGCGGTGGACGGAAAGCAGTATTATGCGATAAAAAACTTTAGACTTGACACTATTGTCGCAAAGGAGTCGGATACCGAGAAGTATAAGGATGGATGGACAATACATGACATGATTGAATATTATAATTCCAAGCCCGAGGGAACTATTTTCCATATTATGAATTCAAGAGATGAGTTGTTTAGAATATTGGTTGAACCCTTTATTGATGATTATATAGACTGGGAGAACGGAACGGTAGGCTTTGACAGTGATGAATTCAGGGAGATGGCCGGGTTCCTTGGCAAATTTTCTTCAAATTATGAAGAATGGTATGACTACGGTGAGGTCAACAAGCAGATTCATGAGGGCAAAATTTTGATTAACAATACAATGATTTCCTCAGAGTTAGATGATTTGAGTATGAATATGGCATTGTTTGATAATGACATAAGATTTATTGGATATCCTTCGACGGACAAAAAGAAAGCGTGTGTAATACCGTTGTCGTCTTCGCTGGCGATAACTTCTTCGTCAAAAGAGAAGGATGCGGCGTGGGATTTCGTTAAAAGCGTGATAACAGATTATTCAGATAATGAAATTCAGTATTTTGATACCGGAATACCATCAGGGAAAAAACAATTTGACAAATTGGCAAAGCGTCTGACTGCAACTGAAAAATATACGGAGGAAGACGGAACGGTTGTAAAGCCTTTCAAGGGAACCGGCAGTATGAACGGTTTTGAGTATAGCGTGGGTATGTACAGTGAAGATGTGATTCAGCTTATCCGCGAGCTTATTAAAAGTTCAGTTATTAAAACGGATAACAGCGGGGTACTGTTAATTGTGGAATCCGGACTGAACGATTATTTTGAAGGACGTAAGACACTTGACGAACTTATAAGCGTACTGCAGGACAGGGTAGGCAAATATGTCAATGAAAACCGGTAATAAAACAAAGCTTTGTACCTGATTGCGCAACCAGGTATTCTATATAAAGTTACATGTACGAAGTCCGGGCAAATAAAATATTATTTGATGTTTGGAGGTATTGGGAATATGATGAAGAATAATTTTTACACATCTGTTACAAAGACTATATTCGTTTTTCTGGTAATGATATGCGTAGTTTCGCTTGCGGCCTGCAGTAAAAATGATAACGTCGAAAGCAGGGATGACGACGACAAATACGTATTTAGCGAGAGCTTTACATTAGGAGATAACCGATTGGCGCCTGGTAACGCGGGATGCATCTATGTACGGGACGATAAAGTGTATTATGTTACCGAGGGGGAGTATGATGACTCTAAGGGTATTAACAAAAATTATATGTGCATGTGTGATTTGGCTGATGGAAGTGTGACCGAGCTTTTTCAGATAAATACGGATGATAATGGCAATGTTGAAAGCGACCGGTACAAATCCGAGTGGTTAGAAGCTGTGAGTGCGGATGATAACGGAAACATATCCGTTATTATTAGAAGCAGTATTATAGACGACGGAGGAAGAGAGCTTGCAAGTACTTTAAAAAGATATCTTTACGCGCCGGACGGACAAATACAGGATACATGCGATATTCAGATGGATACAAGTAAGCTTTCCGATAACGGTATGATTAAAAACTGCAGGATAGCAAGTCAGGGCGACATATATATTTTATATGAATCCTTTGAGAATGAAGGCGCTGTGCTGTACAGATTCAATCCGGACGGTTCGGCCGCATCAAACTATGATTTCAGGGATATGAGAGTAAAAGATATTACACTTGATGCGGACGACAGGCCAATTGTCACGTATGAGGATGGTACGACGGATACGGATATTCATACGTCGGCAATGTACATTGATATGGAAAAAGGTTCGCAGGGCCCGAAGATTGACGGCATTGTTAATGGAACGGATGATATATACAGAGATTATACGTTATATACCGGCGGCAGTTCATTTTTAATAAATGATAACAGGGAGTTGTCAACTTATGACAGTTCGACTGGAACTGAGAGCAAAATCTGTGAATGGATGGATTGCGGCCTGTTAGGCAGTCATGTAATATTTGTGTGCATGTGTAAAAACGGAAACATATTTTGCATGTACAATGACGGGGATTCAATCGGAGATTTAGAAAATGTTATGGCGGGTTTTATAGAGAAAAAGGATGCGTCAGATGATGACAGGCCGCTCATTAAAGTTGCAAGCTACTATGACAACGACATGCTGCAAAAAGCCATTATAAAGTTAAACCGCAGTAATGAAAAATACAAGGTTGAATATGTTTCATACGGGAAGTATGCTGACGGAATTGATAAGATGAAGTATGATATTATTTCAGGCAATGTGCCGGATGTTATTTTGCTTAATGATGCAATGGGAATTAATAATTTTATTGCAAGGGGATTATTAGAAGATTTGTCCCCATATATAAAAAATGATGATGTTGTGAATGAAGACTTTTTCCTTGACGGATATCTTGACGCGGTCAGTGTGAATAATAAAAATTATTTCATAAGCAATTCATTTTCTATAGACGTCCTTGTCGGTAAAAAGTCAGACCTGTCGGAATTTGACGACGGATGGAGCGTTGATGAATTTATTGAATATTACAAATCCAAACCGGAGGGTACAAAGATATTTGCAAATACTTCGAAACAGGGACTGTGTTTTACGCTTTTGGGGCAGGATATGGGAAACTACATGGATTGGGACGAAGGTCGATGTTCGTTTGACAGCGATAAGTTCAGGAAATTATTAGAGTTCTGTTCAGGTTTTGAAAACGGCGACATGTTTGACGACTACGATATGGGAGACCATATACAGCCTATAAAGGAAGGAAAACTTCTGCTTGAAAAAGCATATATATCCACAGGAGCCGACGTACAGATATATGGAACGGTGTTTGGTGATGATGAAATGTTTATAGGATACCCGTCAGACTCCGATAGCGGTGTATATGTTGCCGGTGGGGGCCTCGGAGTGTTTTCGTCTTCGGAGTATAAGGATGAGGCATGGGATTTTATAAAACAAATAATTACAGATGAAGATGACGATTCTGATATTGTATCGATGAACGCGTCAAAGGATGGGTTTGAGAAGATTTTTAGAAAAGAGAGCGCTCCGCACAGCGACGGTTCGCACATAATGAACGGAATAGTCTCTGAACCTGCAAAGAAAGAGGACGCCGATGTAGTAAAAGAGCTTCTTAAGAAAGCTGTGTACAGACCGTATGTGTTTGAAGAATATGAGATAATAAAAGGTGATATCGATAGTTATTTTGCGGGTGAGAAAGGGCTTGACGAGACCGTTAAGGTCATCCAGGACAGGATGGAGAAGTACGTGAACGAAAATAAATAACGATACCCGTCAGAAGAATGAATATGGAAATGAACTGCGAGGTCGAAAGTATTCCTATTTCACCGCGGAAGTCGTTTCTGAATATTTCGATAATGGAACGCCCAATGCTGTACATTATAAGGTAAAGCGCGCCGGTGCGTCCGTCGGCGTGTTCCTTTCGCGCATATATGAACAATATCGCGGCCATAAGAAAGCAGCCCGCGCTTGAAAACAACTGTGTCGGTATGAGACTTACATTGTTAGGGGCATAGCTTGAATTGTGGAAAGTTATACCGACAAATGAGTCCGTCTCCCTGCCGTAGCAGCATCCGGCAAGAAAGCATCCGATTCTGCCAAATCCCTGCGCAATGGCGACAGACGGCAGTACGATGTCAAAGTATTTGAAGAACGACAGCTTTTTAAACCTGCAGTACAATCCGCATAGAAGGGTTCCGCCTATTATGCCGCCATATACGACAAATCCGTCCGAGCCAAGGGTTTTAAGCGGTTCGTCAATAAATGATTTCCATTCCACAATGCAGTATAATACTTTGGCGCACATGAAACCGCCGATTACGGCGATGAACGTCAGGTTATACAGCTCGTCGGGGTCTACGTCCTTTCTTTTGGCAAGACGGATTCCGGCGGCAAGCGCCGCAACGATTCCGATTGCTATCATCAGCCCGTAGCCGTGAATGGTAACCGGCCCGATTGTGAGAATTTCGTTGTACATAATCAATACTCCTTCTATAAATTTATCTATCCGATGCCTTCAAGCTGCCGCGCTCTTTATGCGTCCGCCATTATAAAACGCTTCAACGTCATTTGTTTCCGTGCAGATTAAGGTCATTTGTTTCCGTGCATATATGGAACGCATGACTTTCTGAACAGGTATCATAGTATACATACCGCAGGCAGAGGAGCTGTAATTTCAAAGCTTTGCGTTACAGTAAGACTGTAACCTATGCAGGGTATCGTTGTCAAGCGGCTTGGCGCCCGCAAGCGGATTTGTAATTCCAAGGTTATCATATTTATAAAAGCCCATTGTGTGAAAGCCGAGCAGCTCGTACTTTTCAGGGTGAAACTGCAATACAATTGTTAAATATTTGTCCATTATATCTTCGCTGTCGTTTATGCCGGGAACTATAACGGTTCTTATCCAGAGCCGTACGCCGGATTTGGCGGCAAAACCTAGGAAACCGAGTACAAGCGACATATCCGTTCCGGTATATTTTATATATGCCTCGTCGTTCCACATTTTAAGGTCGCATATTATCATGTCCGCGCCGCGGACTACAGTTTTTACATCGTCAGAAAGCGGTATGCATCCTGACGTATCGAGGGCGTATTGGATTCCATACTCTCTTAAATGTATTGCCGTCGCGTTGATTCCGGCGGCGCTTAAAAGGGGTTCGCCGCCGCTGAATGTAACGCCGCCCTTATCCCCAAAATACGGCTTATACCGGCTGATTTTGTCTGCCAGGCTTTTAGGAGTGTACGGTGTGCCCGGAAAAGCCCATGTGTCGGGATTGTGGCAGTATACGCATCGTAACGGACAGCCGGTAAGGAATACGCCGTAGCGTATTCCCTCGCCGTCTAATGCAGCCATGGATTCAAATGAGTGTACATATAAATATTTTTCTGAATTATATTCCATTTTCATATATGATGCGTTTCTCCTATAGCCCGAAATAAATGCAGTGCAACCGGCCCCGCCTACGTTTAAAAATTATACTATGAATCGGTTACAATTACCACTGTTTTTATGATTTCTTTCCTGATCCTTTCCTGATAGGAATTCCTGAAAATCATCTGATGCGGGTCGTTAGTTGCAGGTATTAAAAATAAACCATAAAATAGTCAAGACTACATTAGAAAAAATTGATATACTGTTATTACATCGCGATGGAAAGCAGGTATGAACATGAGTTATTCAACCATAACACATGCCCTTATCAATTATGTGGAGTGTCATCTTGAGAATATGAACTTAAGGGATATGGCAAAAAGTTTTGGTTTTTCAGAGATATATCTGAGGGAACTATTTTATAGGAATGTCAATATGCCGATTATGCAGTATTGCAAGAGGAGAAGAATGATTGCGTCTGCATTTGAGCTATTGCATTCTGATAAAAAAATCCTTACGATTGCTCTGGAAAATGGATTTTCTAATCCGGAATCATATACAAGGGCTTTTAGAAAAATTTTTGGTATGACCCCAAGCCGCTTCCGGTCAGAACGGCCGTTGATTGGAAGAAAGCAGTTGGAGGCAGGTGTGTATGGATTGGAGCGACTTGACAGAAAAACAACAAGGAGCGATGGAATTATGATGGAACAAAACAAGAACCGTACAATATTATATGGCATCCGGAAAATGGAACATGGTGCGTATGGTAGTAACACTATGTTTCCGATTTGTGTGAAAGCCGTATCGGAATATCTGGGCGATGATGTTTCTTATGCCTATATTATGGCTGCGACAGGCGCGGCATTTCGTTTCGTTTGGAATCAGGAGGAGTGGGATTTAAGTAACATTGACATGTATCATACCCTAAAGGAATCAAATGATATTTATCAATATGGGGCGAAGGCATTGGGAAGGGAATTTTCTTTTCTGGGACGAGAGGAAGGGACTTCTAAAAGAGAATTTGCAGCTTATATAAAAACGGCAGTGGCAAAGGGGTATCCTATTATTGCATTGGGAATCATCGGGCCGCCGGAACCATGTATTGTTGCTGGATCTGAAGCTGATGGTGATGTTGTCATGGGGTGGAATTTCTTTCAGAATGACCCGGAATTTTCCGCTACCGTTGACATAATGGATAACGGGTATTTCAGATGTGAAGCGTGGTGGGAAAATACAGATACGCAGGCAGTCATGTACATTGGAGAGAAAAAAGACACCCCATATACTGATAAAGAGATTGTAGAGATGGCGCTTAAAATCATGGAGGCAAGGGAAGAAAACACCTACGCTAAGGGAATCGGGGCATATCATGCATGGAAGGATATGCTTTTGCAGGAAGCGTGGTTTGTTAATGGCAGTACATTTGACAATCTGTTTTCTAAGCTTCTTGTTCAAAATGATGCTATGACATGTCTCCATGACGGAAGAAAATGGGCTGCAAAATATTTTGAGGAACTGGGAAATCAATATGAAGATTCAGAGAAAACTTTATGCATGGATATTGCCGGTTCTTTTATTAAGGTCAGTGCTATTGCCAGTGAAATGAAATCCCTGATTGGAGATTGGAATGATGCTGAGAGAATGCAGAAGAACTTTGGTGATCGTATGATACGGGAAAAACTGGGGGAATTGATTGATGCCGCTGGAAAGGAGGATAGGTCGGCATATGAAAAGATGAAACTGTTCTATAACAAAATGTAAGCCTTACAGCAGACAATTTGCAGGAACTGAATAAATAGTACGTTTTTAAACAATCAAAAACCGCTAGAACCAAATTAAAGGCTTTAGCGGTTTTCCTGAATTTACTTATCTACTTTTGTAACAGCCCCAAAGATTATGCCCGTTCCTTACGCCTGCTTTTAGTACTTTAGTCATACAAAATCCGGCGGCCATTCCGGGCGCCAAGACATCAAACAATCGTCTGCTTTACATTTTACAGTGGAACGTTCTGTTAATCACTTCTTCCTGTTTCTCACGGGTAAGTTTGTTGAAGTTGACCGCATAGCCGCTTACGCGGATTGTCAGGCTCGGATATAACGCAGGGTCTTCCATTGCGGCAACTAACTTCTCGCGGTTCAGCACATTTACATTGAGATGGTGCGCGTCCTGCACAAAGTAACCGTCGAGCATTGTCACAAGCTTATTCACCCTGTCGTCCATGTCTGCGCCGAGTGTCTCCGGCGTGACGGAGAAGGTGTTTGATATTCCGTCCTGACAGCATGCATATGAAAGCTTTGCGACGGAGTTGAGACTTGCAAGGGCGCCTTCGCAGTCGCGTCCGTGCATAGGGTTCGCGCCGGGCGCGAAAGGCTCTCCGGCCGCGCGGCCGTCGGGCGTTGCGCCTGTCTTTCTTCCGTACATGACGTTTGATGTTATCGTGAGGATGGAAAGCGTATGCTTTGCATTTCTGTAAGCGGGCGTTTTGCACAGCTCGTTATAGAAATATTCCGTTACGTCCCGCGCTATATCGTCCACGCGGTCGTCGTCATTGCCGTATTTGGGGAAATCACCCTCCGTCTTATAGTCGACAATAATCCCGCGATCGTCCTTAATTGGAGTAACCTTAGCGTATTTTATTGCGCTAAGACTGTCGGTTAATACTGACAGACCGCTTATACCGAATGCCATAAGCCTTTTTACGTTTGTATCGTGCAGAGACATCATAAGCCTTTCGTACGCGTATTTATCGTGCATATAGTGTATTACGTTCATTGTGTTGACATAGAGTCTTGCCATCCATGAGGCGTAGCTTTTAAAGCTTTTGATTACTTCGTCGTAGTTAAGCGGCGTTCCCTCGTCATACACCTTACCTTCCGGCGCAATCTGTTCGCCGTATATCTCATCCTTACCGCCGTTTAACGACATGAGAAGTACTTTTGCCAGGTTGCAGCGCGCTCCGAAAAACTGCATCTGTTTTCCCACCTGCATAGCCGATACGCAGCACGCGATGCAATAGTCGTCGCCATACATGCGGCGCATAACGTCGTCGTTTTCATACTGTATAGAGTCGGTGTCAATGGAAACCTTTGCGCAAAATTCCTTGTATGGCTTAGGAAGGTTCTGAGACCAGAGTATAGTAATGTTTGGCTCGGCTGAAGAACCGAGGTTATACAGTGTCTGAAGCATTCGGTAACTTGTCTTTGTCACCATGCTCTTTCCCTCAGTCGTCATACCGGCTTCCGAGCATGTTACCCATGTAGGGTCGCCCGCAAACAAATCATTATATTCGGGCGTGCGAAGATGCCTTACAAGCCTTAGTTTTATTACAAGGTCGTCGATAAGCTCCTGCGCCCCGGTTTCCGTAAGCGTTCCCTCCGCAAAGTCGCGCTCTATATATATGTCGAGAAATGCGGTTATGCGTCCTATGCTGTTGGCCGCTCCGTTCTGTTCCTTTACGGCGCCGAGATAGCCGAAATAAAGCCACTGTACGGCCTCGTAAGCATTGGAAGCCGGGCGTGTGATATCACAGCCGTATTCGTTTGCCATCTGAATCAACTGGCCCATGAATTCAAGCTGTTTTGCAACGTCTTCTATAAGATGAATATTTTCTTCGCTCATGTCGAGCTCGCCGAGGGCCGCCTTGTCCTTCTTCTTTTCGTCTATAAGAAAATTCATGCCGTACAGTGCGATTCTTCTGTAGTCGCCGACAATGCGTCCGCGTCCGTACGCGTCCGGCAGACCGGTGAGAAGGCCGACATGACGCGCCTTTTTCATTGTGTCGGTGTATGCGCGGAATACGCCGTCATTGTGCGTGGTTCTGTAGTCGAAGTGCTCCCGTACTTTTTCGCTCATCTCATATCCGTAAGCCTTGCATGCCTGTTCGGCGTTCCTGAAACCGGCAAACGGGTTAACCGCACGGCAGAGCGGTTTTTCTGTCTGAAGGCCCTTTATTATATCTTCGTCGCTCACATACCCGGGCCCGTAGGAAAGCAGGGATGATACGCGTTTGGTATCGACGTCAAGCACGCCGCCTTTTTCATTTTCTTTTACAAGGAGGCCGTTCACTATGCCGTTTACACGTTTTGTCCTGTCCGTGGGGCCTTCAAGAAATGATGAATCGCCCCCGTACTCCTTATAGTTCTTTTTTATAAAATTACTTACGTTAATTTCTGTCTGCCAGACTCCTTCTGCAAAATCTCTCCATTCGTTTCCCATTGTGATGCTCCTTTCTAATGTTCCCGTATAAACAAAAAGGACATATACATATCAACATACCGGTGATATGTAATGCCCAGACGGTCGGCCTATATAATAACCTGCTCCCCCATAGTTTTCTATGTGTCCGTCAGTCACAGGTAATATATATTGTGTTGTTTACATGCACATTATCATACATATTGTTGTAAATGTCAATATGCAATCTCTAAAAACGGGACAAAACAGGGCAATCGCTTGAAAATAGCAGTTTATACCGGCCCTAGTGTCCACAGCTAAAGCGCGAGCGGTCCCGGAATGAATCCAGACAGTGGCCCGGAGCCTGTAAATACAATATTAAGCGACTGCCCTGTCTGAGAAAGGAATTTTGACATGATGTTGATAATGTTGTATATTATAAAAAT
This sequence comes from Lachnospiraceae bacterium, assembly GCA_022790615.1. Lineage (GTDB taxonomy): Bacteria > Bacillota > Clostridia > Lachnospirales > Lachnospiraceae > V9D3004. The sequence goes on along the minus strand of JAAVXK010000037.1, from coordinate 11,441 downwards.
AGCAGTCAATTCTTCCGTTATAAAGATTTGTGATTATATCGAATAGTCGAATATAAGAAATGACTCGGTATACGAAATAAAGATGAGCCGGGAAAGGGCGGGCGGTACGTAATTATGGCGTCGGATAAAGTGAATGGTAATAAGAAAAAACAACAGAAAGACAGTTTGGGTACGTACAGGGGACGGCTTTTATTTTTTGAGGCCCTGTTCACGGTATATGCTCTTTTGACGCTTACAGCCGCAGTTTTATTTGAGTTTCACACGGTATACGTATCAGGCGGGGAAATAATATTTTCGCTTGATATGAGCTGGCAGGTAATATTATTTGTTTTGGAATTTATTACAATTGTGGTTCAGATAATAGCAATTGCCCTAATACTAAAAAAGAAATCAAAAAAGGCGGTCAGGGTTACATGTTTCGCTGGATATGCCGCAGGTGCCGCCGCGGTGCTCTGCATAATCTCTCTTTTGTTAACGCAGGGGTTTGCGGTGATTCCGCTTGTTCCGTTTTCCATATATGCGGTAATGATATGCACGGTTAGGATGTGGCTTGTTCCGCACACTGTCAAAAAGAACATAAAATAAACATAAACGGCATGATAAAGCTTGATTTTCATGCCGTTTGATATTATAATTTTAATAGGACTGATTTTCAGTTTTGGAGAAAAACATATAATATAGGAGGTTTATTAAATGAGAAAAATGAGAAAGTTATGTGCGGCAATGTCAGTGCTTCTCACGGTTGCGGTTGCAGCTCCGATGCTTTCGGGAAGTACGCCCGTGGACGCCGCTAAGAAGCCTAAGCTAAGCAAATCAAAGCTTACTATGACAGTAGGTTCTTCAAAGACGCTAAAGGTTAAGAATTATAAAAAGAAAGTGACGTGGAAGACATCGAAGAAGGCTGTTGCCAAACTTTCATCCGTTAAAAAGACGTCGGTTAAGGTTACGGCCAAAAAGAAAGGCTCGGCAAAGGTAACTGCCACGGTTAAGGTTTCGGGTAAGAAAAAAGTACTTACATGCAAGGTTACGGTTAATCCTAAGACTGTCGCTACTCCGGCGCCTGATGTTCCAACGCCGGCACCTGCAACGCCTACTCCGGCAGCAACTGTAACGGTTGACCCTAATGCCACTCCTTCGCCTACGCCGGCGTTCGACTATGATAATTATGCGGGATGCTTATGGAAGAATCCGGGAGATAAGATTAAGGAAGTGTTTGGTGAATATTTTGTATCGGGTATAAGTACTGACCTTGGAAGCTTACGATTTGGAGAGAGAGCGGCTCTTGTAAGGTATCATTTCGGAAGCGTTACGATGGGCAATGAGAACAAGATGGAGAGCATTGTTAACGATGATGCAACCGACTTATATCCGGAAGGATTAGGAAAGGCTAACGTTAATAATTATTATGCTACTAAAGGACAGGGAAAAGTTATACTTGACTATACTACGCTTGAGAAAGTTTTAAGTTACTGCAAGGCTAACGGCATTAAGCTCCGTTATCATGCATTTGTATGGCATTCGCAGGTAAGGGAGTACTTCTTCCTTCAGGATTTTAACTGGTCCGACTACGAACTTGAGGATTACAGGAAAAACGGATGGGATGAAAGCAACTATCATAAGCTTGCGGACCCTGAAACTATGAAGAAGAGGCTTAACGATTATATTGACCAGGTCATTGAATACATATATTCACATGGATACGGCGACGTGGTATATGCGTATGATGTAATTAACGAGGCAACGAACGGTGACGGTGGAAACATCAAAAATTATTATGTTAATGAGGATGCATCTTCAATAGACGAGATATTATCAACAAGCGGAAGCGGTCTGAAATTCCAGACGAACGGCGGCGTCAGGACAAAAAGCAAAAAGCCGGTAAGTACGGACAGCACGCCTGCGGAGATTGAGGATATGCTGCTGGCAAACGGAAGGGTACCTGCTAACGACAGTTACTGGTATGCGACGATGGGACCTGACTACCTCTATCTCTCATTCCTTGCGGCGCACAATGCGGTTGAGAAATATTATGAACAGTATAAGACACAGTTCAATTACCAGTCAAAGCCTTCCCTCATCTACAATGATTACAACACGAGGGAGAATGACCATATTGCGCTTGCAAAGTATATTAACAAGGCGTGTAATCTGGCTAACGGAACGCAGGGCGTTAGTTACTGTGACGGTATAGGTCTTCAGTCGCACGGTATTTCTGAAAATGTACAGGAGAGAATGATAAAGAATATAGCGGACGCGGGCTTTGAGGTTCAGATAACCGAGCTCGATGAGGGAATTACGGGTGAACCTCAGGCTGTAAAGATGAAGAAGCTTTATAATATATACAAGGATTATTCCAAGAAAGGTGAATATGGCAAGAAGCAAGGTAATGACTATATCGGCGTTACATCCGTTACGCAGTGGGGAATATGTGACGGAGACGGAAGCTGGGGCAGCGGTAACATAACTTATGTATTTGAGGAATATGAAGGAGACGACCCTAACCTGAAGCTTCAGCCAAAACCGGCATTTTTCGCTATATTGCAGGCTGGCGGAGTTCAATGCGGTGATAAAGTTTATTAATAGAAAGTAATATTTACAGTATGAAAAAAGTACGCTCCCAAGCATTGCCGGGGGCGTATTTTTTTATATAATAGGAAACTGCTTTGCAATTTCCTATTATATAAAAAGCGCTCCGCTAAGGATGCGCACTCGCGTAAAAATGAAAGCGCCGTTTATGCGGCTGCGGCGCAAATGCACGTAAGGAAACAATTCAATCGGTGTTTCCTTACGTGTATGTTTCAGATAAGGCGTCATGGAAGCGGATAGGATATTCACCTGAACGCTTTCTGAAGTTCCACCACCGGTATTGGAAGAAGTGAGAGTATGACTACGGTAAGCCACTGGTTTGTCGTAAGCATTACGGTTGAAAATACCGCGTTCAGCGTAGGTATACATATTACAACGGCCTGAAGGGCAATACACAATATGGCTGACAGCACAAGCTTTTTGTTGTTAAATATGCCTGATTTTGTGAGCGAATGCTCACTCTTTGAGTTGAATGAGTGTGCAATCTGCGACATGCCGAGAACTGCAAAGCACATGGTTCCTGCCACATCCGGGCCGTATTTCATTCCAAATGCGTAGGCTACCAGGGAGATGCTGCCTATGAACATGCCCTCTATCAGTATCTTTATTGCCATACCGTCGGCAAATAATCCCTTTTCAGGGGATACCGGCGGGCGGTTCATTACATTTTTATCAGGAGGCTCGACGCCAAGCGATAACGCGGGGAAGGAATCTGTGACGAGGTTTACCCATAATAGCTGGACCGCGCAAAGCGGAGCGGTAAAACCGAGTATAATAGCCATGAATATAGTCATAATTTCGCCTATATTACATGATATGAGAAAGTGTATTGCCTTTTTTATATTGTCGTATATCGTGCGTCCCTCGCGTATTGCGCTCGTAATTGTTGCAAAATTGTCGTCCTCTAGAACGATGTCGGCGGAATTCCTTGCAACATCCGTGCCGCTCATGCCCATGGCGCAGCCTATATCGGCAGCTTTGAGCGCGGGAGCGTCGTTGACGCCGTCCCCGGTCATAGCGACAATTTCACCGTTATTTTGAAAGGCCTTTACGAGCCGGAGCTTGTGTTCGGGAGTTACCCTCGCATAAACATTATATCTTCGTACGCTTCCGGCAAGCGTGGTTTCAGACATTTTGTCAAGCGCGTCGCCTGTTATGACTTCGCTTTCGCTTTTTGCTATGCCAAGTTCGCGTGCGATATATGCAGCGGTGGCCGCATGGTCTCCGGTTATCATTACGGGATGTATACCGGCTTTTTTACATTCGCGCACTGCGGCTGCAGCCTCTTTCCGGGGCGGGTCGACTATAGATATAAGTCCCATGAACGTGAGATTGTTTTCAGGATTTTTCTCTTTTGGGCTGTGCAGCTCCCGGTATGCAACTGCTATGATTCTCAGTCCCTGGCGTGCAAGGCCCGAGTTGAGGTTCATTATACGGCTTCGTACCGAAGAAGTCAGCTTTTGGGCGGATGTGTCGTCGTAATAGTGTGTGCAGAGCGGAAGCAGAACGTCCGGCGCGCCTTTACATATAAGTATATTTCTGCTGCCGCCGCTAAAGGCGCTGTCGTTAATTCCGTTTGAATGTATTGTACTCATAAGCTTGCGGTCTGATGTGAAAGGAAATTCTTTTATACGTCTGTAATTTCTTTTCAACAAGTCGATGTCGGTTATATCTTTTGCGGCCGCCAGCAGGGCATTTTCCGTTGGTTCACCGATTATGCCGTTTTTTTGTATGATTGAATTATTGCAGAGCGCGGCGTATTCAAGAGTGGTTTTGTATAGAGGCTCTGACGCCTTCAGTATGTCGGAGTAATTTGCGACGGAGATTACTCTCATTTTGTTCTCGGTGAGGGTTCCGGTCTTGTCTGAGCAGATGACGGTTGTGCTTCCCAGCGTTTCAACTGCCGGAAGACGTTTGACTATGGCGTTGTGCGCGGCCATTTTTGTCACGCCCCTGGCTAGCATAATTGTTACGATTGCGGGAAGTCCTTCAGGAATTGCGGCCACGGCGAGACTGACCGCGGTCATGAACATTTCAAGTACGGGCCGGTTTTTGAATATTCCGGTAAAAAATATAATTATGCAGATTATAAGCGCCGTTATGCTGAGTATTTTTCCGGTTTTTGAAAGCCGTCTTGTAAGCGGGGTGTCCGGGGTCATTTCGTTTATGAGCATGCTTGCTACCTGCCCAAGCTCCGTAGACTGGCCTGTGGCCGTAACGACAGCGACGCCGTGCCCATAGCTTATGCTGCAGCCCGAGTAAACCATATTCACTCTGTCGTTTACCGGCGTGCCGGACGGCAGCTCCTGTGTTGTCTTGTTAACGGGCGCTGACTCACCGGTAAGCGACGCCTCGTCCGTCATAAGGTTTTCGCATTTTATAATTCGTGCGTCGGCGGGTATAAGCGCGCCGGTCTCAAGCATTATAATATCGCCGGGCACGAGGTTTTTCGCGGAATCCTTAGCCCACACGCCGTCCCTTAGTACGGTTGCCGTCGGAGCGCACATCTTTTTTAATGCGTTAATGGAGTTTTCAGCGCGAACCTCCTGTATTACGCCTATAATTCCGTTCATGACTATAATTAAAAGAATAATCGAGGGTTCAATGTAATCGGGTTCCCCATCAATGTAAGAGACGGTGTACGAGATAACGGCGGCGCCGATTAAGGTATATATCATAAAGTCTTTGAGCTGCATAAAGAATTTTTTAATAATAGATTCTTTTTTAGCTTCCGGAAGGACATTCGGGCCATATTTTTTTAGTTGTTTTGCGTATGTTCCGGAATCAAGTCCGTTCTCAGGATTGACTCCGGTAATTCTTAGGACTTCTTTTACTGATTTTGTGTACATGCTGCTCTCCTGTACCTTAGCTGTTTTTATACTATATGAAGTCCGGTCTCCGGCTATGACTTGGGGGAGCACAGGACCGTTGCGTACGCGAGAATAAAATATTGGCGGTAAAAGGCGGATTATGAATATGATAAAAATGTATTGCATGTGTGACAGGCTTGACACATTTTCAACATGTTGTTATAGTATGAATCTGTAATAGGAAGAAAAGGGAGGTCTATTATGTTTGGGAAAATTAAACAATTTGGGTTGGCGTTATATATTGTCTTGGCAGTTGGATTCGGACTGATTTTTATTAGTTCCGATACGCAGGCGGCGTCTACATACAGGATTCGTATTAATAAGCAGCAAAACTGTGTGACGATATATAAGGTGAATGAAAAGGGTGAATATAAGCCTTATAAGGCAATGGTATGTTCGGTGGGCTCAGCCACTCCGCTCGGAACATTTCCGCTCAAAGAAAAGATAAGATGGCATGAATTGGATGGTCCCGTATACGGACAATATTGTACAAGAATAACAGGGCATATCCTGTTTCATTCGGTGTGGTATTATGAGAACAACAATCCTGCCAGTTTGTCGTGCACGCAGTACAATAAACTGGGACAGGTTGCCTCACACGGCTGTGTAAGGCTCTGTGTCAGGGATGCAAAATGGATATATAACAATGTGCCGTCCGGTACCCCAGTCGAGGTATATAACGCGAAGGACCCGGGGCCGCTCGGAAAACCGGAGGCAATTAAATTACCCGGATATTGGGGATGGGACCCTACGGACGACACGAATCCTGCCAATCCCTATAATAACAAAAAACCTTCGATAACATTGAAGAAAGGGAAAAGCGGCAACACTAACATAGGTTTTGCATCAAACGTAAATATACTTAAAACGATTACGGCAAAAAATACGACGGGATATGATGTGTCTAAAAAGGTAACTTATACGATAAAATATAAGAAAAATAAGAAATCTAAAGCGACAAAGGTCAAAAAGCTTAACACGCGTAGAACCGGTATATATTTAGTAAAATTCAAGGTGACTGACGAGATTGGAAGAAAGGCTTCGCTTTCGGTAAAATATAACGTTCTTGGGCAGGTTTTCATAAAATCATTTAAGCTGAACAGGACTTCAAAATCACTTTATCTCGGAGGAGGCGCTTCCGATTCTTCATTTAAGCTTAAGATGAAGTCATACGTGCCGTCCAAAGCTTCTATTACGGAGTTGAAGTTCACATCGTCCGACACGAATGTCGCAACTGTTGATGAAAAAGGAAAAGTAAAGGCGGTCGGAATAGGAACCGCGGTCATAAGCGCGAAGACAAAGGACGGCTCTAATATCAGGCAGTATTGTACGGTTACGGTAGGTAAATATGCGGGCGGCATCTCGGCGTCTGCAGACCAGGCAGTTTTGACAATAGGACAGCAGACGGTTGTACGCCCATCGCTTCTTCCGGCGGGAGCTACAGGCAAGTCGAATGTGTCATACGCATATGCGTCATCCAACCCTGCGGTTGTTTCGGTAGATGCATCGGGTAATGTTACGGCATTGGGAGAGGGAAGCGCTGAAATCATTGTCACAGCCTCGAATGCGGCAAAGAGCGGCAGTCTTGTAACCCGTGTGAGCATAACGGTTCATCCGGTACAGGGCTTGGACGCGTCGCCTTCGGCATTGACATTGAATTAAAAGGTGGTATATTATTATATAAATATTTAATTGCAGGCGCGATACGGGCAAATGTATATTTTTTCAACGAAACACTCGTTTTCGCTTAACTTCACATGTAGCAGTACTGAGGTTGTGCCAAAACAGTGAAGTTCGTTAAATATAATATAGCACGAACGCATACGATAGGCGTTTACATTATAATAACGGAGGAAGAAAAGTAATGGCAGTATCCTATAATCATAAGGAAATTGAGCAGAAGTGGCGTAAGAACTGGGAGAAGAACCCGGTTAATGTCGACGATGGAAAAAAACCAAAATACTATTGTCTTGATATGTTTCCGTATCCGTCTGGAAACGGTCTTCATGTCGGACATTGGAGAGGATATGTGATATCCGATGTGTGGAGCCGTTATAAAATGCTTAACGGATATTATCTGATTCATCCGATGGGATGGGATGCGTTTGGTCTTCCTGCGGAGAATTATGCTATTAAAATGGGTGTTCATCCTAAAAAATCTACGGCTGAGAATGTAGCGAACATTAAAAAGCAGATCAATGAGATAGCGGCTATATATGACTGGGATATGGAAGTTAACACGACCGACCCTGAATTTTATAAATGGACGCAATGGATATTTGTTAAGATGTTTAAGGCGGGACTTGCATATGAGAAGCAAATGCCGATTAACTGGTGTCCTTCCTGTAAGACGGGCCTTGCAAACGAAGAAGTTGTGAACGGATGTTGTGAGCGCTGCGGCGCGCAGGTTACAAAAAAAGACCTGAAACAGTGGATGTTAAGGATTACGAAATATGCAGACAGACTTCTTGAAGACCTTGATAAGCTCGAATGGCCGGAAAAGGTTAAGAAGATGCAGAAGGACTGGATAGGAAGAAGCTACGGCGCCGAGGTTGATTTTAAGATTGATGGAAAAGACGATGCAATAACCGTATACACAACCAGGCCGGATACGCTCTACGGAGCTACATTCATGGTACTGGCGCCTGAACATGATATGGCAAAGGCTCTTGCCACGCCTGAAAAGCTTGCGGAGGTTGAAGATTACATATACAGGGCGTCCATGAAATCTTCTGTGGACAGGCTTCAGGATAAGGAAAAGACCGGAGTATTCACCGGAAGTTACGCGATTAACCCGCTTAACAATGAAAAAGTGCCTATCTGGCTTTCGGACTATGTTCTCGCCGATTATGGAACGGGCGCGATCATGTGTGTTCCCGCGCATGACGACAGGGACTTTGAGTTTGCAAAGAAATTTGGCATTCCTATTATTCAGGTTATAGCGAAAGACGGTAAAGAGATAGAGAATATGACCGAGGCGTACACCGACGCATCGGGAACAATGATTCATTCGGGCGACTGGAACGGCATGGAGTCCGCCGTACTCAAGAAAGAAGCCCCCGCCATGATTGAGAAGATGGGATTTGGCCGCAAGACGGTCAACTATAAGCTTAGGGACTGGGTATTCTCAAGACAGCGTTATTGGGGCGAGCCTATTCCGATTGTACACTGTGAGAAGTGCGGCGCTGTACCGGTTCCGGAGGAGGAACTTCCGCTTCTTCTTCCTGAGGTGGACAGCTATCAGCCGACGGGTACGGGAGAATCGCCGCTTGCGGATATAGAGGAGTGGGTTAACACGACATGTCCATGCTGCGGTGCGCCTGCAAAGCGCGAGACGAACACAATGCCGCAGTGGGCCGGTTCCTCATGGTATTTCCTGCGTTATGTTGACAGCAAAAACAGCGATGCGCTTGTATCGAAAGAGAAAGCGTCCAAGTATCTTCCCGTCGATATGTACATCGGCGGAGTGGAGCACGCCGTTTTACATTTGTTATATTCAAGGTTTTATACGAAATTCCTGCACGATATAGGCGTGGTTGATTTTGACGAGCCGTTCACTAAGCTCTTCAACCAGGGAATGGTCTGCGGGCGCGACAAGGAAACCGGCGCGGCGACTAAGATGAGCAAATCGCTCGGCAATATAGTAAGCCCGGATGATATTGTCAGGGATTACGGCTGTGATTCCCTCAGACTTTATGAGCTGTTCATCGGACCGCCTGAGCTTGACTCCATCTGGGACGACAGAGGAATTGACGGAATATACAGATTCATCAACCGTTTCTGGAAACTTGCGATGGACAATAAGGATAAGGACGTCAAGCCTACCGGGGAGACCGAGAGAATCCGCCATAAGCTTATTATGGATATAACAAAGAGACTGGAAGCTTTCAGCCTCAATACCGTTGTCAGCGGCTTCATGGAGTACAATAATAAAATGTACGAGATAGCGAACAAACAGGGCGGCATTGACAGGGAACTCATAGAAACTATGACGATTCTTCTCGCCCCGTTTACGCCTCATGTCGCTTCGGAAATTTGGGAGCAGTACGGACATGAGGGCAGTATATTTAACGAGAGCTGGCCTAAGTATGACGAGTCAAAGACCGTTGAGAATTCGGTTGAGATTGCAGTCCAGATTAACGGAAAGACCAAGGGGACGCTGATGGTTGCGGTGGACGCTGCGAAAGACGACGTTATTGCGGCGGCTAAGGACAGTATCGCGGATAAGCTTACCGGAAATGTAATCAAGGAGATATATGTTCCGGGAAGGATTGTAAATATTGTAATGAAGTAAAATATTTTTGATATAGCATTTTGCAGAGAGGGATTGTCGGTTAATACCGATTTTTAAGCTCTGAATCTTAAAATACGAATCTCCCGTAGAAATCAGTGTTTTTAATACCTGACCTTTTGCGGGAAATTCGTATTTTCTTTTCTGTATGTATTTTAGGTCGCCAAAACTCCTTGTCTACATAAAGCTGCCACTTCGTATTTATTTATCCCTTTATCGGTAAAATCTAAGGTTTTTGCAATGCCGCCGTTATTTTCAATTATATTCTATGTGATTTCTTTTTTATTCAAGCAGACACCAACTTTCCACATACAAGAAATAAATATTGTATGTGCTTATTATAGAATCATGTCAATAGCATGTGTTTTATCCAATTTTTTATAAAAGAATTTATTATAGATATAGTGATATTACAGGATTTTAATAATATATCATATAATATTTATGGATAATAATAACATAAAATGTTATTATTATGAAAAATAAAGAGGAGAGGATTAAAATGAACAAAAAAAATATAAGGGTTACATCTATTTTGATGGCCGTGATTCTGACACTGAGTTTAGGGTTTTGGGTAAATAAAGCTAAAATATTCGCTCAGCCAAAATATCTGCAGCACCGTGTAAATGGAACAATGGGTTTATGTCCTTATTATGGCTTGCAAATTTATCCCAATATATTTACGGAGATGAACAATTGTTTGCTGGAATGCAATGGAGCTGCGGGTTATTACGGTCTTGCCTTATGGACTGAACTGACACATTCCGATACTAATTATCCATGCCTTGAAGACAATTATAATAAAATATATACAATGTCAGACCCGAATGCGGATTATCTTGGACAGGTATGTTACAAAGTTGAGGCGGGCGTTATAAAAAAAGCGGACATTAATTTTAATATGGGATATCCTTTTTCCATTTCAGGTGATAAAAATTCGTATGATTTATTGTCTGTATTAACCCATGAATTAGGACATGTTATGGGGCTTGACCATGATACAAACAATACGTCGGCGGTTATGTATAAAAGTATTGGAACTGGAGAGATAAAAAGAAAATTTACAGCTTTGGAAAAGCAGTATTTGTATAATCTGTATCATTAAGGGGGAGGGGACTATGAAATATAAAATATTCATTAAAGGTATTATTACTGCAGTGTTATTTACGTCATTAATGCTAGTTGGAGGTACTGTTAATGTAAATGATAGCGAATCTATAGCAAATAATAAAATTGATTTGGAAAAGCAGAATAATTCTATTTCTGCATATAAAGATAAAAATGTTATTTTAAAATCAGGTTTGCTTGCGGAGATAGATTTGGAGGAACTGAAAAAATCATCATCTATGATCGTATATGGTGCTTTTAATGGAAAATCAGAACCTTTCATAATTGAATCCGTCAAAGGAACGGAAAGTATATTTACAGATTATTATTTTGATATAACGTATTTGTTAAGAGGTGAGGATAAATCTGAGTCTGTTACAATTCGAATTGAAGGAGGGACAGTGGGTGACACTTGCGTTATAAATGAACTTTCACCTATATTAAAAATGGGTAAGAATTATCTTTTATTTCTAAAAAAACCAATAAAGGGCGGTTATACTACAAAAGGTAATTATTATTATATAAATGGAGGTAATCAGGGAATTTACGTAAATGATTGTATAAAAGACTTGTCTGGGGATATAGGT
>JAAVXK010000060.1 GCA_022790615.1 Lachnospiraceae bacterium | reverse complement strand
ATCTATACGAATATTGTATAAGCCGCGGCAAGAAGAACAGCCAATATATACAGGCTGTAGCGCTGAACTGGGCCAAAGACGGCGTTAACACGGTGGAAAAAGCTTCCTCCCACCTTTCAAGGTTTGACTCCGATTATATGGAAGTCATGCGGGCGCTTGGTTTGAAACAGCCGCCTGCACCCGCGCAAAAACAGTACATAGATATATGGCTTTCGTATGGGTTTTCAACAGACATTATCAAGGAAGCCTGCAACCGGACTATGATTGCCATTAATGAGCCAAGCTTCAAATATACGAACGGTATACTTGAAAAATGGCATGAACTTGGTGTAAAATCACTTGAGGATATTAAAAAGGCGGATGCCGGCCGGGCCGCAAAATTATCGGACAAGCCGCTCCCTAAGAAACAGAGCCGCAAAAAAACCGGCGCCTTTGCCTCTTATGAGCAGCGTACGTACAGTTCAGAGGAATATTCTTCCCTTGAACGCCAGCTGCTAGACAAAAGATAGATTATGCTTAGACCAATTCAATACGGGGATATATGATGAAACAAACTTTTTCATTCGACATGTTAAACAGAATATATGAGGAACGCAGGCTGTCAAACAGACGCCTTCTTTTAGAGCGTCGCGCCGAGGTATACGAAGCCGTGCCGGAATACGAAAGTCTCGACACCTCCGAATCCATAACCTCAAAAATTAATATAAATAGAATTATATCCGGCGATTCACAATATTCGGAAAATATAAAACAGGGCATATACAACCTTGCCGAGCATAAAAGGATTCTTTTGGAAAAACACGGGTTTTCCAGCGATTACCTTGACCCGATCTATACGTGCAGAGACTGCCAGGACACGGGGTACATAGATAATATGAGGTGCCACTGTTACAAGAAAGAACTGCTTCGACTAATGTACAAGCAATCGAACATTGACAGACTCATAGACAAAGAGAATTTTTCCACTTTTAATACCGGCTATTATCCGGACGATTATATTCTGCCGGACAGCGATATGACGCCGCGGGATAATATAGAAGAAATACTGAATTACTGCCGCCATTATATTGAAAACTTTCAAAATGAACATGGCAATATTCTCATATACGGCAAGTCGGGAGTCGGAAAGACTTTTTTATCCAACTGCATTGCTAAAGAACTTTTGGATGCGGGGTACTCAGTTATATACTTGACTTCACATCAGCTTTTTGATATTCTTGAGACGAAAGTATTTCATTATAATGAAATGGACGATATGTCAAAAAGTATTGTTTCGATGCTTTACACATGCGATTTGCTAATAATAGACGACCTCGGAACGGAAATGATTAATTCATTTACGGAATCGCAGCTTTTCACCTGCATACAGGACAGACTGTTGGCAAAAGTCGGAACAGTAATTTCAACTAATTTTTCTTTTGACGATATTAGCAGGCACTATAGCGAGCGAATCTTTTCAAGACTAATTGGAAATTATAAGCTGATTAAAATCGCAGGAGAGGATATTCGTATTAAAAAAGCGTTAAACTAAGGGAGCCCCTTTAACAGGCGTTTTCTTAATTTCGGTTACTAATTACATAATGCAGTATTCTGCACGGACGGAGGAAAAAATGAGTTTAGAAAAGTCATTTACTGATAAAATTCCTTACGGAGAGCTTGGTCTGGTTGCACTTGAGAGCAGCCGTTTAATTGGCGGCAAGGTTAATGATTACATAGTTAACTGGAGAACCAAAAGAGACAGCCGTCACTCAAACACAATTGCCTTTGCCGGTTACAAAAAAGATTCTTATCTCGTAAACTGCAAGTGCCCGCGCTTTGGTTCCGGCGAGGCCAAGGGTATCATTACAGAGTCAGTAAGGGGAATGGACCTTTATCTCCTTGTAGATGTATGTAATTACAGTCTCACATACTCTGTTCGCGGTTTTGAAAACCATATGTCCCCTGATGACCACTATCAGGATTTAAAGCGTATAATCGCGGCCGTAGGAGGAAAAGCGCGAAGGATTACCGTTATAATGCCGTTTTTATACGAGAGCAGACAGCACAAAAGAAACGGAAGGGAATCGCTTGACTGCGCGCTTGCGCTACAGGAACTTGCCGAGATGGGCGTCGAGAACATAATTACTTTTGATGCGCATGACCCGCGTGTACAGAATGCGATTCCATTAAAGAGTTTTGAGACGGTTTCACCTATTTACCAGTTTATTAAAACACTTCTGAAAAATGTTAACAACCTGTCGCTCAACTCGGAAAACATGATGATTATAAGTCCGGACGAGGGAGCGATGAGCCGCGCAGTATATTTTGCCAATATACTGAACATTGACATAGGAATGTTCTACAAGAGGCGTGATTATTCCAAAATAGTGAATGGACGCAATCCTATTGTTGCACACGAATTCCTCGGAGCCGACGTCGAGGGAAAAGATGTTATCATTATAGACGACATGGTATCATCCGGCGAAAGCGCGCTTGACGTTGCAAAGGAACTCAAACGAAGGAAGGCAAACCGTATATTCCTGGCGGCGACATTCGGATTATTTACAAACGGTTTTGAGAAATTTGACAAGGCATATGAAGACGGTATCATATACCGGATTCTTACTACGAACCTCGTATACCAGAGCGATGAACTGCTCTCGAAAGAATACTATATCAGCGTGGATATGAGCAAATATATCGCATTGCTTATTGATACTCTCAATCATGACTCTTCAATTAATGATTTGCTTAATCCTACGGACAGGATTAATAAGATTTTAAAGAAATACAATCAGCGTTAAACGCAGCTAACATTAAACTAACGAAATCCCCCGCAACGAAACGCGGGGGATTTTTCAGTTTCTTTTTAGCTTGTCTCGTTACTCTTTTTCAAGCTATAGGATTCTTCACTTATCAATATATTCTTTGAGCGCATCGAGGTCAAGCTTAATACGGTTATCCATCGTCTTCATTACATCAAGTATCTGAACTTCCCTATATGTTGAATTATTTGACAAATCATATATATTATTATCATCAAATGACAGTATCATCGGACGCATTATACTGTCGGGATTCTCGAGTATAACCAGTCCCTTTTTCTTGTTGGTAAGTTCTACGCATACTCCCTCATTCAGTATGTTGATGCTTTTAATTAATGCATTGACAACCTCAGGTTCATACTTACGCTCGTGGTCAATAAGCTGCCTGATTGCCATAATTTCTGACGTCGGTTCCTTGTAACTCTTCATTGCAGTCATAATATCGTATGCATGCGCAACAAAAAGTATATCGCTTGCCAAGTCCTGTCCCGTCTCTATACGTTTTCCTTCCAAATCAGCCTTGAGATTCTCATGCAGTTTTATTGCAAGTCTGGCAGTATCGGTATCGATGTCAACCGATGAAAATACATCCTGCGTTCCTTTTTGAACTGCCTGCTCCTGTTCCAGCGTAAGCTCGCTGTCCATATTGAGCTGATTATTCTGATTGCGCAGAATATAACCCACATCATGAATAATCGCCGCCTTAACGGCACGGTTCTGAACCGAAACCGGCGCGTTCATCTGATTGGATATCATTGCGACAAGTATCGCCAGATTCAGGGCATGTTTGTACATGAAATCCTCAGAGCTTCTAAGGTTCTGTATAAAATTAATTTTTCTGTCCAACTGACCGTAATTTTTAATAATGATGTTTACAAGCCAGTCAAGGGTCTTTGGCGCCTTGCCTGAAGCCATCAGCTTCAAGTCGTCACGTATACTGAATATGGATACCGTCTGGAATCTCTCAAACTGTATATCGTCTTCTGACATAGGCGGTACGGGTTCAGCCGGCTCAAGTATATAAAGCCCGATGAGGCCGAAATTTCTAACACCGAATATACTTTGGTCAGTTAATTTACTGTCACGTTCGTGAAGCAGTACTCCATGCTTATTATATATCGGTTTTCCGAGCCTCATTCCCGGCTTCAAATCATCTACTTTGACAAATATCATTCTATCTCCTCCTTATTGCTGCACACCTGGACCGTCCATATGCTATGCTCCGTATAACAGTGTTACAGGCATGTTATTTCAATATATTATCTATAAAATCAAGTATGGCTTTCGCAAAATCTTCTGATTTCTTATCGGCATCTTCCATACTATCCCCGACAACTCCGTAGTAGAACTTTATCTTTGGCTCTGTACCTGACGGCCTTACGCAGAACCACACGCCGTTACCAAATTCATAATACAGTACATTTGACGATGGCAGGCCTGTTTTTCCTTTGCTGCCGGAATGAATATCGTATGTTTCGCCCGACTGATAGTCTCTCACAACCTTAACTTTATAGCCGCCAAGCTCTTCTATCCTGTTATTTCTAAGAGTGTCCATTATCAACTGTATTTTCTCAAGACCCTCTTTGCCTGACAATGTAATCGCTTTAACGTCATCTTTATAGTAACCGTATTTTTCATACATTGCAAGCATTGCATCCCACAAAGTCATATTTTTTGTCTTGTAGTATGCCGCGGCCTCACACAGTTTCATTGTTGCCACAACTGCGTCCTTATCCCTCGCATGCGTTCCCACAAGGCAGCCGTAACTTTCTTCGAATCCAAACAGGTAAGTACCTTTTCCCTCGGTCTCGAATTCAAGAATCTTCTGTCCGATATACTTGAATCCAGTCAAAACTTCTATTAGCTCAATTCCATAATAATCCGCTATTGCATTGGCCATGTCGGATGATACTATCGTCTTAATTAACGCGCCGTCAGCAGGAATCCCCTTCTTTTCCTTAATCTGTCCAATCTCGTAATCCCCAATGAGACATCCGGACATATTTCCGGTAAGGGAAATATAATCTCCCGATTTGCTATCCTTTACATATACGCCAAGCCTGTCTGCGTCAGGGTCCGTCGCAAGCACAATGTCGGCATCCTTCTCTTTGGCAAGTTTAAGCGCAAGCGCAAATGCTTCCTCGGCCTCAGGATTCGGGTAACTTACTGTTGGAAACTCACCGTCAGGCAGTTCCTGTTCCTTAACCACATATACGTTCTTAAAACCAAGTTCCCTGAGTATTCTTCTTACGGGAATATTGCCGGTACCGTGAAGCGGAGTATATACAATATTTATATCGTCAGAAACCGCGTCGATACAATCCTGATTCATAACTAATTTTTTAAGTTCCTTAATATATTCATCGTCAACAGCCTCTCCTATAACTTCGTACAGTCCTTTGGCTGCGGCCGCATCCTTATCCATAGTCTTTAGAACGGAATAATCCGTTATCGCCTTAACCTCGTCCATGATTCCCTTATCATGCGGCGGGGTTATCTGCGCCCCGTCTTCCCAGTACACCTTATAGCCGTTATATTCCGGAGGGTTATGACTGGCCGTTATATTAATTCCGGCAATACATCCAAGCTTTCTTACCGCATATGAGAGTTCGGGGGTAGGTCTAAGGCTTTCAAACACGTAAGCCTTAATTCCGTTTGCAGCAAGACACAACGCTGCCTCGTCGGCAAATTCAGGAGACATCCTCCTCGAATCATATGCTATAACGACAGACTTATCTTTTTTATCGGTTCCGTTAATATAATTCGCAAGCCCCTGCGTAGCCTTCCTCACGGTATATATATTCATCCTGTTTGTTCCGGCTCCGATTATACCCCTTAATCCTGCAGTTCCAAATTCAAGTTCCTTGTAGAACCTCTCCTGAATCTCTTTCTCGTCGCCGCTTATTGACCTTAATTCATCTTTGGTATTATCGTCAAAAACCTCATTGCTTAGCCAATCCTCGTATACATCCTTATAGCTCATAGTAACCCTCCATACTTTTATTATATTTGTTCATATATATTTTGATGCCGGGGGCCAGTGTACCATATACGCCCTTACCCCAACAGACATTAACGGGCTATTCAATTGCTGACAAGTTCGGGAAATGTCCACGTAACATCCTGCTCGTCATCATTTATCACTACGGTATAACTTCTTGTCGTACAGCCCTCTTTGCTGAGCGATATAGTCTGCGTTCCAATCTGCTTTGGAAAACTGCATGGCGCTATACCCTTATATACGCCGTTCAGATATACCTCAGCGCCCTCGGGGGCGTTAACCGACATTGTATGTTTCTTATCATATTGTATCTCGGATTCATCACCGGTAGCTTTATTATTATCGGGTGAGGCTGTTGCAAGCGACGTATTGTCAGTATTGCTTACAGCCGGCGTACTTTCAGCAGGTTTGTCCGTAGTACCGGTATTCTCTCCCGATGGTTTTGACGTAGGTTTTTTGTCTTCGTCATCATCCTCTTCCTTAATCTCGGCTACTTCCTGCTGCAAATCAATCTTAACGGTAGGATTAGGCGAGCTTACCGTGAGAGTTCCCTTATAAGTGGTATAACCGGTCAGCGCCGCCGTCACGGAGTGTCTGCCGTATTTTAACGTAAGCGGCTCATTGTAATCAATTAACTGTCCATTGACATATACGTCGGTTCCCGGAGGCCATATATCAAACTCAACCCTGCCCTCGTCAGCCGCTCCGGCCGCCACGACTCCCGACATGTCGAGGTCCGTTTCTTCATCTCTCAAAACCTGAACGGTTCTTTTTCCGCTAAGGTCGCCATTATTCATTGTAACCTCATATATTCCCTCGCGCACTACCAAGAGCATATTCTCAACCACCGGCTGATTCATTATATAACTTACCGATACGGTTCCACCCACAAAATTACCGTAATTAGACGGTCTGATATATCCGTGACCTTCTTTGACAATTATAGCGCATATCTTATTATCTATACCAAATACTTTCAGCTTGTCCACCCGGTTAAGACACATAATATCCTGTGTCTTACCATCATTTAAAACGAGTACCGAATCGCTGTACATATAATTCTTATCTGAAATTGAAAACATATACTTCTCAGTATCAACAGACCATTTTACAATATTATCATATTCCCAGGAGTCCTTATTCGCCCGTATCTCATTCACTTTCATCGCACCCGAATCATACTGCACCTGAACAACAAGCCCCGCTTCCAGTGATTCCGGAGTCGTGAGGGAACCGCCTTTATTGTATACGGAAGAAGCGTCCGAATATCGGAGCACCATATCGCTTCCATAGTTAAAATTGACAAAAGTAATCTCTTTCATACCTGTGTCAACCGCTTTTACAACTCCCTGAAACGAATCCGCAACAGACTCGGTTACTTTGCCGGTACTTTCAGGCCTGGGGGCATTGGTTTTTTGATTACAAGCCGAAGACATAAGCAGCAAGGCTGATATAATCAGAATATAACCCAAATACCTTTTCAACTTCACACCGATACCCCCCAAACAGTCTCTGGTAATATTAGCTAATATACAAAACTAATGTATATTATAACAAATTTCCAAACTGCTTTCAACTTATTTCATCTATGAATTTGTGCCTGTTCAGCCGTTGCTTTTCAAGCGCGTTTAGTTTATCGAGATTTTTTTGTGACATCCACGTTTTTTTGCTGTTCATATAATAACTTGCAAGCTTCCAAAACTTTTCAGGGTACAGCAAGAGCAGTTTCAACGCCCTCATCTCATTCTCCTCCAGTCTTCTGTATGATTCATAACCACTCATTACAGCCACTCCATATTCAAAAGACCACTCGTTTTTCTCCATAACCTTCCTAAGAAAATAATACAAGTCCATAAGTCTTGGACCATACGTACTTTTTTCAAACACTGTAGTGGCAATGCCGTCCTCGCACATAATTATATTATGATATGTATAGGAACCGTGTATTATATTGCGCGTGTTCCATCCGACAACATTTTTAAGTTTTGAAACCGCCTCCTCGGCTTCGGCAAAAAATGTGGGATATGCTTTTAAAAGCCGAATCTCAAATTCATTTCTGTCATTTCGGTTCTTAAGATAATTTCTTATATGCTTAAGCTCAGAGTTATGCTTTTCAAACCTATCCGTAATCTCTGTCTGTACCGGCTGCACACAGTCGCTCTCCGTCTCAAACCCATCCAGCTTTATATGAAGTTCTCCAAGGTTTTTTGATGCAAGGTATACCTGCTTTACATCGTTAAGGTTACATTCACTTCCGATATACCAGTCCGATACAGTATACCTTACTCCGTACATGTCCGGCGTACTGATATTTCCCTCATTATTTATGCAGTATGCATCAATCTTTTCAAATCCATTTTCCCTAAGGTGGTTTTTTACCCTGTTTTCCCAGACAAGTCTTCCTGCAGAAGATTTTGTCTCTTTCACCAGCTTATATCCCTTGTCCGTGTCAATTAGTACAGCTCCTCTAATCCGGTTTCTGGATGCAACGTTAAAATCATACTTTTGCAGTACCTCATCTAATTTGTCCTCCAAGCAATGACCTCCTTTGACCCTTTAATAAATGTGTCTGTTCAATTTTATGTATCTGATAATATTTTCATTCTCAAAATCATAAATTAATATGCAAAGAATTATTCTGCCGAAAGGATTAATTTAAAATGAAAACAAACCCCATTAAAATACTGCACGGTAAGCTAATAAGCCTTATATTAATCATTGCAGTAATCAGCATCACTTCAAGCGGATGCCTCATACCGGGAATAGGCGGGGATTCACATGACCCGCAGGCTTCGTCTGACTTTGCCGCCGTATGCAGCGACATGACTACATATATTCTCAGCCAGGACGGCATCACATGCAACTATAATGTGATGCATACAGAGAATTACATAAAGGGCGAACGCCCTTCAACGCTTGGCTCATATTCCCCCGACGCCACAAACAGCGAATACACATTTCTTGAAAACACACTCTCGCATCTAAAGGATATGAAACGCGGTTCCCTGACAGAAAAAGAACAGCTTGCATACGACGCCCTTACAGGGACTATAGAAAACGCCCTGGAGCTTGGGCAATACTCGCTTTACGAGGAACCGCTGTCCCCGGTATCGGGAATACAGTCACAATTGCCGGTCCTGCTGGCAGAGTACCATTTCTACGATGCAACTTATATAGATACATACTTTTCAATTTTAAAGAGCGTGCCTGATTATTTTACACAGATTATTGAATTTGAAAAAAGAAAACTTGAAAACGGGCTTTTTATGAGCGCCGAACAGGCTGATATTATAATAAAACAATGCAGTGATTTTATCGCAAACCCCGACGACAACTATCTGATTGACGTTTTTGACGAAAAGATTGCCGGAATCGAGGGCCTCACGCCCGAACAATCCGAGGCGTACTGTGAAACCAACGAGGATATTATCAAGAATACTTTAATACCCGCATACAACAATATAATTGAATCACTGGGTTCAATGAAATCCCCATCATACGTAACAAGGGGAATGTGTATGATGAATCCGTCCGGGGAGTCGACAGACAAAGACGGGCTTGAATATTACAGGTTACTATTCAGACAGCAGACCAACTCATCGCTGACGCCCGACAAAGCGTTTGAGCTGCTTGAAGATACCCTTGCCGGCTGCAAGTCCGCCATCGCAAAAGCGCTTGCAAAGGACGGCAGTATATACGACAATCTTGAGATGTCCGTAAGGGAGGATGCGACGGCACAGGATATACTCGCCACATTAAAACAAAAGACTACCAATTCATACCCTGCTTTAAAAAGCGACTCGGAAATAAGGTTAAAGCCCGTGCATTCATCGCTTGAGAACAGCCTTAGCCCCGCAATGTACCTAACTCCGCCGATTGACGCGTCTGCGTCGGACAGTATATATATCAATAACGCCTCCTGCACAAGAAGCGAATTGTTTACGACGCTTGCCCACGAAGGCTACCCGGGACATCTGTACCAGACCAGGTACTTTATGGAATCGGAACCCGTGCAGCTTAGGCTTATACTTAACTTTCCAGGCTACGTCGAAGGCTGGGCTACATACGCTGAACTTGATTCCTACGGTTTTGCCGGAATGGACGCACTAAGGACGTCTGTCCTTAAAAATAACAAGCTGGCCCTGCTCTGCATATACAGCATGTTAGATATCGGTATTCATTATCTGGGCTGGGATATAACCGACTGTACGAGACTGCTTATTGAAAACGGAATCGACGACAGCGCCATAGCAAAGGAAATATTTTTGTCAGTGGCATCGGAACCCGCCCTTTACCCAAAATATACTATAAGCTGCATAGAATTTCTTAATATGGAAAAATATATGCGTAACAAATTGGGCGACAAATACGACCCCGTCAGTTTTCACAAACGCATTCTTGATATCGGGCCAATCTGGTTTGACGTGCTTTGGAAACAGATAAAAAAATGATAATCATACAAAATATCCCGCAGCAAAACTGCGGGATATTTTATGTTAAACAAATCTAAATCAGCCTTATTAATAATCAATACCATTCATTGGCTATATGATTAATTACATCTGAGGACCTGCCGAAACAAGAGCTTTTCCTGCAGGATTACCCTCGTACTTAGCAAAGTTCTTAGTAAATCTTGCAGCAAGGTCTTTTGCTTTCTCTTCCCACTCGGAAGCATCCTTGTAAGTATCGCGTGGGTCAAGGATTCCCGTGTCAACGCCGTTAAGCTCCGTAGGAACCTCAAAGTTGAAGTAAGGAATCTTCTTTGTAGGCGCGTTCTTAATATCACCATTAAGGATTGCGTCAATAATTCCACGAGTATCTTTAATGGAGATACGCTTTCCTGTTCCATTCCATCCTGTATTAACAAGGTAAGCCTTAGCTCCGCTTTCCTGCATCTTCTTAACAAGCTCCTCTGCGTACTTAGTAGGATGAAGCTCAAGGAACGCCTGACCGAAGCAAGCCGAGAAAGTAGGCGTAGGCTCTGTAATTCCACGCTCAGTACCTGCAAGTTTTGCAGTGAATCCTGAAAGGAAATAGTACTGTGTCTGTTCCGGTGTAAGAATTGATACCGGAGGAAGTACTCCGAAAGCGTCCGCTGAAAGGAATATTACATTCTTAGCAGCCGGTGCAGCCGAAACAGGACGAACAATATTTTCTATATGGTCAATCGGATATGATACACGCGTATTCTCTGTTACGCTCTTATCTGTAAAGTCAATCTTGCCATCCTTATCTAATGTAACGTTCTCAAGAAGAGCATTTCTCTTGATTGCATTATAGATATCCGGCTCAGACTCTTTGTCAAGATTGATAACTTTGGCGTAGCATCCGCCCTCGAAGTTGAATATTCCGTTGTCATCCCATCCGTGCTCATCATCTCCGATAAGAAGACGCTTAGGGTCTGTTGACAATGTAGTCTTACCTGTTCCTGAAAGTCCGAAGAAGATTGCCGTATTCTCACCGTTCATATCTGTATTCGCCGAGCAGTGCATAGAAGCGATACCTTTAAGAGGAAGATAGTAGTTCATCATTGAGAACATACCTTTCTTCATCTCTCCGCCGTACCATGTATTGATGATAACCTGCTCGCGGCTTGTAATATTAAATACTACAGCTGTCTCCGAGTTCAGGCCCAGCTCCTTGTAATTCTCAACCTTAGCCTTTGAAGCATTGTATACTACAAAGTTTGGCTCAAAATTTTTGAGTTCTTCTTCTGTAGGCTGAATGAACATGTTCTTAATGAAATGAGCCTGCCATGCAACTTCCATAATGAAACGAACCGCCATACGTGTTTCTTTGTCAGCTCCGCAGAATGCGTCCACAACAAAAAGTCTCTTGTTTGAAAGCTCTTGTAAAGCGATATCCTTAACGGCTTTCCATGTCTCCTCTGATGCAGGATGGTTATCATTCTTGTACTCATCAGTAGTCCACCAAACGGTATCCTTTGAATTCTCGTCCATAACGATGAACTTATCTTTAGGTGAACGTCCCGTGTAGATACCTGTCATAACGTTAACTGCGCCAAGCTCGCTTTCCTGTCCGGCTTCAAAACCTTCAAGGTCTTTCTTCGTCTCTTCTTCGAATAATACTTCATAAGAAGGATTGTG
Source organism: Lachnospiraceae bacterium (assembly GCA_022790615.1). Classification (GTDB taxonomy): domain Bacteria; phylum Bacillota; class Clostridia; order Lachnospirales; family Lachnospiraceae; genus V9D3004. The sequence continues at coordinate 21,332 of JAAVXK010000060.1, read as the reverse complement.
TACGATTTCAGTAGTTCCGGAAATACCATACTGACTTAAATTGATTTCTGCCATGTCAATTATAACCTCTTTTCTTTAATATTTTTTATGATATCCACCTTCAAGTGGGGATATACTATTTCCTGCCACATAACATGCCGTTACAAATATATCCTTAATTGGTTTATTTTACAGCAATGTGTTTCATCTTCGAATTTTAACATGTAAATATTGATTTGTAAAGTGCCTTTATTTACAAATTCCCCATACTTTTTGGCAAAGCAGGGACACAACTTTTTTGAGTATTATTATTCATCTCATTTTAGTCCTGTTGTGTAATATGAATGAATTGTAAAATAATATTATAAAGGCGGTGATCAAAATGGATGTAGTAGAAAAAATCAAACAAAAAACGAAAGAGCGCGGTTGGAGCGAATACAGGCTTGTTAAGGAATCGGAACTTCCACAATCGACTATTGCCAACATTTTTCACAGAAATACTATACCCACTATTCCGACACTCGAAATAATATGCAAGGCATTCGGAATAACACTCAGCCAGTTTTTCAGTGAGGGCGACATGGTTTCACTCTCAAAAGAACAGGAACAGATGCTTAGGCTATGGAGTTACCTGTCTGAAGAACAGCAGGAGTCCTTATCGGATTTTCTGCGGACCTTGAAATAAAATTTAACCAGTCTTATTCACGCATAAACATGATTTTATTTGCACATACTACTCGAAACAAATTAATAAGGAGGTCGTATTATGCCAAATTTATCATGTTCAGTAACGAAATGCGGTCATAATGAAGACAGGCTTTGTGTTCTTAATTCCATTGACGTATCCGGCGGCGGAGAAAAAGATAACACATGCTGCAACAACTTCACCCACGAGCAGTCATTTAAGAATCACGCATGTACCCCAACCAGGGAAACTCATATATACTGCCAGGCAAAGGACTGTAAGTATAACGACGAGTGTGTATGTATGGCTGAAAAAATCGAAGTATCCCCATGCAGTTCAGATTGTCAGTGTGAAGACACAAGATGCAGCACATTTACAAAAAGATAGTAATAAAAAGCATTCACTGCTTACAAATTATAAAAGCCCCTTATAAATAGGGGGCTTTTATAATTTGTAAAATTTTTGATTTAAGCGCGGCCGTCTCTGATTCAATATCGTCCGCCGCAAATATAGCGGATACAAGCGCCATACCGCTGATACCGCTTCCGGCAAGCGCATTCATGTTTTCTGATGTAATACCGCCTATTGCCGCAACCGGAATTTTAACCGAATTACATATATTCAAAAGCGTATCTTTTGTAATACGTATCGCATTCTCTTTTGTCGGCGACGGAAAAACCGCCCCCACTCCGAGATAATCCGCTCCGTCCTTTTCGGCCTTTACCGCCTGCAGAACCGTCTTCGCAGTTGTACCTATAATAAAATCATCTCCCGCAAGGCTTCTTATCTGACAAACTGGCATATCGTCCTGCCCGACATGTACCCCGTCAGCCCCGCATTTTAACGCTATATCAACATTATCATTTATGATGAACGGAACATTATAACTGTAGCACAGCGCTTTTATCTCAACCGCCTCTCTGAAAAACAACTCGTCGCTAAGTTCCTTTTCCCGAAGCTGTACAATTGTTGCGCCGCCTTTAAGCGCGCATTCCACCTGCTCATAAATTGACATACCCTTGTTCCACGAACGGTCCGTTACCGCATATAACAGCATATCTTGTTTTTTCAGCCTCATTTTATAATCTTCCTTTTCAATCCTGCTTTTAATTCTTACTATACAGTCCCATTTTCTATTTCGCTTATAAATCTCTACTTTTAAACCATCTTTTTTATATCAACTTATACGTTTAATCTTCCTTTTTTGAATATCTTGTTGTTTAAAAATTATCTCCATACAAAGATCCTTTCATGAATCCGCTCATAATACACGCGCCGGCCGCACCGGCCTTAATCAGTTCATCAAACTTAGCGCGCCCGATGCCGCCTATCGCATATACCGGAATATCAACTTTATCACAGATATCTTGCAGAAAAGCTATTCCCCTCGGTTCAAGCCCTTTCTTGCAATCCGTCGCATAGACATGCCCGGCTGTAATATAGGTACATCCCATCTTCACGGCGTCCTGCGCGTCCTCTGGCGAATGGCATGACGCCCCAATGATATTGAATTTTGACAATACATCCCCGTCTACTGTGCGGAGTATACCCATCGGAAAATGTATTGCGTCCGCACCGAGCCTTACGGCGGTTTCAACGTATGTATGCAGTATGCATTTTACGCCGTTATCGCTGCAGATTCGCATGACTTTCTCTGCAAGTTCGGCGTACTCTCTCTCTCTAAGCTCCTTCTCCCGCAGAATAACGGCGTAAGGATGCAATTTCGCCACCATCGTTATACGCTCTAAGTAATCGCCGTCGCAAAGAGACTTGTTTGTCACACATAAGACCCTGAATTTTTCTAAGTTCATGTTTACCGAGTTCATAATAAGTTTCCTTATATATAAATATAATCGTTGAGCACGGGCTGCAGCCCCTCTTTTTCCATATCGCCGTACATCTTATCAAAGCTCCGGTCATCATTTATCTCAAACTGCTCGTCACCTTCGGCTTCGCCGCACTCCCTGCCTGTGTATTTGCTTTCGTGGTCTCCAATTCCGGTAGATACGCCGGCTGATACTTTTGTAGCCGCAATCTTAACTATTCCGTCCCTGAACTGCGCGCTTTCCCTTGACGACACAGTTATGCCGACATAAGGTAAGAATATTCTGTATGCGCATATTATCTGGCAAAGCTGCCTTTCATGAACGTCGAGCGGGTTTATCTTATCATTATTAATAATCGGTCTAAGCCTTGGACAGGACAGGGACATCTCTGCATGTGGGTATTTTCTCTGGAGATAATGTACATGCAGGGCGCTTGCCAGAGCGTCCCTTCGAAAGTCTGACAAACCGAGGAGCGCTGCAAACGCAACTCCTCTCATGCCGCCCATAAGCGCACGCTCCTGTGACTCAAACCTGTACGGCCACACGCGCTTGTGTCCCATAAGGTGCAGCGTTTCATATTTGTCGGAATCATATGTCTCCTGAAATACCGTCACATAATCGGCGCCGCATTCGTGGAGATACCTGTATTCCCCGCTGTTAAGGGGATATACCTCAAGCCCTACCATCCTGAAGTATTTTCGTGCAAGCTTACACGCCTCCCCAATATACTCAACATTGCTCTTTTCCCTGCTTTCGCCCGTGAGTATAAGTATCTCCTCCATCCCGGTATCCGCTATAATCTTCATCTCATGCTCTATCTGTTCAAGCGAAAGCTTCATCCTGTTAATCTGGTTATAGCAGTTGAACCCGCAATATACACAGTAATTTTCACAGTAATTCGCTATATAAAGCGGAGTAAATATATATACCGTGTTGCCAAAGTGCTTTCTCGTCTCAATTCTCGCCTTTGCCGCCATGCGCTCCAAATACGGCTCAGCCGCCGGAGACAGCAGCGCTTTCAAATCTTCTATTGTGCAAACCTCGTGGGTAAGAGCCGACTCGACATCCGCGGCGGTATACCTGTCATAATCATAGCCGTTCATCTGAGCGATTACGCTATCCAATATATCAGAATCAATCCGCTCCATTCCGGGCATATATTCCATATGGCTCGTCCTGCACGACGCGTCGTTTTCAAGCTGATGTTTTCTCTCAAGCGCTTTGGCAGACAACTTATCAGAATCTATATAAAAGTCATTTTTCATACCATATCCCCCTAATCTGTTTCTAATCTCTCAGAAAACCGGTAAGCGGGTCGGAAGCTGCAGCGCCCCTTACAAGCACCCTTCCAAGCCCTGAAAGATACGCTTTTCTTCCCGCCTCTATTGCCTGTCTGAACGCAGCTGCCATCAGCGGCAGATCCCCCGCCGTTGCAAGCGCGGTATTGGCCATTATAGCCGCCGCTCCCATCTCCATCGCCTCGCACGCCTGGGATGGTCTGCCTATTCCCGCATCCACAATAATCGGAAGGTCTATCTCGTTAATAAGAATCTGTATGAATTCTTTCGCCGCAAGTCCCTTGTTAGAGCCTATCGGAGACGCAAGCGGCATTATCGTCGCAGCCCCTGCATTTACAAGGTCCCTTGCTACATTGAGGTCAGGGTACATATACGGCATAACGATAAAGCCTTCGTTCGCAAGTATTTCGGTTGCTTTTATCGTCTCAGCATTGTCAGGCAGAAGATATTTTGTATCGCGCATTATCTCAATTTTTACAAAATCACCGCAGCCAAGCTCCCTTGCAAGACGTGCAATACGCACAGCCTCCCCGGCATTTCTTGCGCCCGACGTATTCGGAAGAAGCGTCACTCCCTCGGGTATATAATCCATTATGCTTTCATGCTCTTTAGTATTTGCGCGCCTTACAGCCAGTGTTATAATCTGGGCCCCGGCGTCCCTTACGGCAGCCTCTATCAGATTGAGAGAATATTTTCCCGAACCAAGAATAAATCTTGACCCGAACTCATGTCCTGCAATTACCAGTTTATCGTTGTCCATCTTTTTCACCCTTACCTTTTTTATATTATTATTCTAAACTTCACTGATACATTTTTATATTCACGCATCATATATCCCGTCAATTATTCTTAAAACCATATGCGCCTGATGCGCCGCACACACCATTACGCGGGCGGCAACAAGCCCTATATCGCCGTCCGCATCGCTCTCTCCGTCGCCGCATAAAAAAAAATGATTCGTTATCTTCCTGGTCCGAATATCATTTGCCGAGTACATTCCCGCCATCCCTGAAGCAGCAACTATATACTTTTGCGGATATTTTTCAAGAACTCCATTCACAAGCATTGCCTTTTGCTCGGCGCCGTCAAACGCTTCGCATATTATATCATCCTCCGAAAGCAGCGAAAGATTAGTCCCGCTTATTTTAACCGAATCCGTAACGACCTTTATGTATGGATTGACGGCAGTTATAATTTCTTTCATGGCGTCGGTCTTCTTCTTTCCAACCTGCGAAAGCATATACTGCTGCCTGTTCACATTGGACAAATCAACACAGTCATAATCAATCAGATGCAGCGTTCCTACCCCGGCCCTTGCAAGCGCTACGGCTATATTCGAGCCAAGACCTCCAAGACCACAGACCGCGGCTTTCGCATTGAGGAATCTTTCCTGCCTTTCTTTACCATGCCTTTTGACAAGCGATTCCATGTATTCCTCCCTTGTCGGAATCGGTTCAAAACCGCTTTTAATCCTCATATCAGCCGCCCCCAACAAAGCTTACAATCTCTATAGTATCACCGTCTTCAATAACAGTTGTCCCATATTGCATTTTCGGCACTATCTGTTCATTTTTCTCAACCGCAATCCTGTCAATATTGTAATCGGTAGTCGATATATACTGCGAAACAGTCATTCCTGCAGCATCTGACTCCTGTCCGTTAATTTTCACCATACTGTGGCCTGCCTTTCATTCATGATTAATCACTATAATTAGCAACTATCCAAATCATTAAGTTAATAGGTCAGATACATTATATTCTTTTTTTTTATTTGTTTCAAGTATGGCTTACAACAAACAAAACTTCCTAATTCATTATAACAAAATACACCCGGGAATTCTGTATATCAAAAACTGTCACAAAACCAATGCAGGTCATGTGACAGTTTCACTTCTTATTTTATAAGTATATAGTGATTCATTTCATATTATAAATAACTTTACATCATAGTTCCAACGATTGTCTAATAGTAATAAGCCCTGTACACCCAGCTGGCCGTTGCATATTCAATATCATCATATGCCTCGTGTTCTACTGAGTCATATTTATAATAAGGCCTTGACAATGTTTCAAACTTAGTTGCACCCGGGTCAATGAGGTCGTATATACTGTCAACGGCAAGCACGGCGCCGTTTGCATCTTTATACAATATATATCCTCTTATGTAAACTTTCTGAGTAGTAGTGTTTACATATGTCATAACCATCTTATTATCCATATTCTTAGCGCCGGTAACATTTACGTTAGGAGTAACATATTTTTTATACGAAGCAGTCTGCGTAACAGTAACGCTCACTTTACTACAGTTAGTGTCTACAAGATTGGCTTTGGAAGTAGTGGAATATACGCCATAAGTAATTTCACCCGGCGCAAGGTCCTCTATTGTAGCCGTATCAGTGTCAACAGGCACGCCTGTACTGTCACAAAGCATGATATTTAACTTAATGCTTGGAACAGCCTGCGTGTTATTATTAATTATCGTATACAAAATCTCTCCGCTGGAAAGCCTGTCGAGTCTCGTCGCAACATTTGCAGCCAGTGCGTTATTTGCAATAATCTGCTGCTGCGGGTCGGCAACCGGAGGCGGAGTAACAACAGGAGCAGGCGTAACAATCGGAATTACATTTACAACTTTATTAACTTTAACCTTACAGGTATACTTCTTCTTTCCGACCTTAGCCGTAATCTTTGTATTTCCAGGCGCTTTTGCTTTTACTGTTCCCTTTTTGACAGTTGCCACCTGTTTATTTTTGGTCGACCATTTTACCTTGTTCTTTGTGCCCTTGACTTTAAGCTTGTACGTCTGTCCTACTTTCAGTTTAATGTTGGTAGCGTTGAGTTTGACTTTGGCGTCGCTCTTTGCCGGAATAGCAAGCGTTGATGTTACGACTGTGGCAAACGCAAGACCTAATACGAGAAACTTCTTAACTTTCTTCATCGATACATACTCCTTTTCTTTAATAATACCAATAGTACAGCCAATTGCTTCAAACTGTATATTAACATTGATATGATATCACAGCACACTGCAATATTCAAATAAAGAAAGGATTAAGATTTAAACAAATTATTATATTATAAATGTTAGATTTAAAATTTACCATTATATTTATTTTAAATTTACGCAAAAAAAGCTTGCCTGTAAGTATATATTAATAGTACAATTATATTAATTAACTCAGATTTACCAGTTAAGTCGGGGAATTAATATACTATAATCGAAGGAGCAGAAAGTTTTGGATATGAATAATAAAACAGTACTTATTGCAGATGACTCGGAGATTAACCGTGATATTCTCAGATTCATTTTTGAAGAACAATATTATATCCTCGAAGCCGAGGACGGCGCACAGGTTATTGACATTCTGGACAAAGAACATGACAAAATATCAATGCTTTTTCTTGACCTTGTCATGCCTAACAAAACGGGTCTTGACGTACTTGACTATATGAATAAAAAAAATTACATAAACACTATTCCTGTAATTATGATTACTGGCGAAGCGACTGCCGAATCAGACATTAAGGCATATGAGTATGGTGCAAGTGATATTATATATAAGCCGTTCGAGCCAAAAGTAGTTATGCGGCGTACAATGAACCTTATCGAACTATTTGAGCACAGAACTCATCTGGAGAAAAAGCTTGAGCAGCGTACAAAGGAACTTATAAAAAGCCGTGAACAGCTTGAAAAAAATAACGAATTCCTTATTAACGCCCTCAGTTCTGTTGTCGAATTCAGGAGCCTTGAATCCGGCGAGCACATCAAAAGAATTAAATACTTTACGAAGATAATCCTTAACAGGCTTATGAAATTCTTTCCCGAGTACAACCTTACCAAAGAGCAGATTGACTTAATCGTCAACGCCTCAGCTCTGCATGACATCGGCAAAATTGCAATACCGGACAGTATACTTTTGAAGCCGGAAAAACTTACAAAATCCGAATTTGAGGAAATGAAGAAACATACAACATACGGATGCGAGCTCCTCGAAAAGTTTAAGCGCGAAGACAGCGAGTTTTACCGTTACTGTTATGATATATGCAGGTATCACCATGAAAAATACGACGGAAACGGATATCCCGACGGACTTAAAGGTGAGGAGATACCAATCTGGGCTCAGGTTGTATCAATTGTCGACGTATTCGATGCGCTTGTAAGCAAACGTGTATACAAGATTCCTTACGCTTCGGAAGAAGTTGTCCGCATGATACAGGAGGGCGAATGCGGCGTATTCTCACCAACAATTCTTGAATGCTTTGAGCTCTCCAGAATAGACCTGTTCAAAGCTTCCGAGCTTATATCATATGCTGATAACAGCATTAGCTGATAAGCTGCGGCGAACTGTGTGGATATGTAATGGAAACTGCCGTTTTGCGGCAGTTTCCTAATGTATAAAAGGATCGGTAGGATTATATGAAATTCGTAATACAAAGAGTGTCGGAGGCATGTGTCCGGGTTAACGATACCATTGTCGGTTCCATAGGCAGGGGGTATCTTGTCCTTGTCGGTGCGGCAGATACAGACACGGCCGAAATCGCGGATAAGATGATAAACAAACTCATTAATCTCCGCATTTTTGAAGATGAAAATGGAAAGACTAACCTGAATCTTGACAGTGTGGACGGCGAACTTTTAATTGTGTCACAATTTACACTATACGCCGACTGCCGCAAGGGCAACCGCCCTTCATTTACAGGCGCGGGCGGCCCGGACATGGCCGAGAAGCTATACAATTATATACTATCCGAGTGTAAAAAAAGGGTCAAAGTCGTCGAGCACGGCATATTTGGCGCGGACATGAAAGTTTCTCTCGTAAACGACGGACCGTTTACCGTAATATTTGATTCAGACGTTATGTTTTAAACAAGCCGACACGATATAATCTGATATTAACGCAATAAAATAACCAATTATTATTCCGGCGGCCACGTCGCCCGGATAATGCACTCCAAGGTAGAGCCTTGAAAATGCGGTAACTACGGCAACTATGAGTGCAGGTATCCAGTAGCGCGGCGGCCGGCTTCTTATTATAACAAAAGCCGCTGAAAACGAAACACCCGTATGCCCCGACGGAAACGAAAAGTCCGTCGGTTTTGCTATGATGGAAGTAAGCCCTTCTATCACGTCAAACGGCCTTGTCCTTGCAATAACATTTTTCAGAATCAGGTTATTTATAATAAGCGACAGTATAAGCGCCGTAAATATCATCACCCCGGTTTTTCTTGAATCCTTGAACGAGAACATTACGATCCCTATTATAATCCATATGATTCCATACTCACATATTAATGAGAAAAATCTCATTACCGGAGTCAAAGCGTCGCATCTTATATATTCCTGTATGAATAAAAGTATATCTTCCTCAAACTGACATATCGCGTCAATCATGGTATACCCCCTATTTGTAAGTTCCCAAATTTTTATACTCAAATTATTTTTATCATTTAATGGCTATTATAACATGTGTATATAATTTAACAATAATACCTTTTAATATTTAATACTTTTATCATCATATTTCAAATATACAGATTTTAAATTCTCTATGCGCTCTATAGCCATACTGCTTTATCTAGTTATGATTGGCCAACATTCCGCTCCATAAATCCCAATTTTCCAATTCCGCAAACATCAATTTATTTTTTTCCAAAATATCTAAAAGTATGTTTCATATAATTGATATAATCTTCCCCAAACATCTTTTTCATATGTTGTTCTTCCTGCAACACTTGAAGATGCAGCATTACTGCCGCCCAAATAGAGATAACAAGCAATGGAATGTTAAAAAACAAAAGGCATATTGATAAATACAATAAGTCAAATCCTACAAATGCAGGATTTCTGCTCCATTTATAAATTCCATTTGTAACTAATGTAGTCTTTTCTTCTGGTATGCCTACTCTCCAGCTATTTTTCATTGTAATAGTTGCCGAAGCAAAGAAAATCACTGCCAGGATACCAAGCATAATCCCGACAATTCTTACCTGCACTATGGGGAAATCCTTTACGGCAAAGATACTGCATATGTCAGCTAAAATTATTAAAACAGCAGCCAAACCCATCATTTTTTCAATATGCAATACTTTCTTTGGTTTGTTTCCCATTCCCATTTGATTCGTTTTAATTGATTTCTTATTTTGCACAATTATTTTGGCAATGTAAAATCCATAAAACGCTATCAAAATAGCTATAGCTAAAACTTGAAAAAGCATATTATCACCCTTTCCTCCCTGTTGCATGTAACGGAGAGCAACGGAAAAATTATAACATATTGTCCGACGTACTTCTATAATCAATTCATACGAAAAGATGTGAATGTGTAGGATTACAATAATTTCAATTCAATTATTATTTTTCACTTGAATTTTAACAAATATATGCTATACTGATACAAACATTAAGAACGAGGTGGAAAGATGTATAACTTTTTTTGCAGATAATTTAAAGAAGACGGACGATACTTTTATCACGGTATTGTTGTGCTTATTTGCAGGAAAGTTATAAGTCTATCTGACTCTATATAGTTTCACATCTACCTTTTATAGTTTTATATATTAGTCGGCGATATTCTGTCACCAACTTACAGTTGCTTACTTTACTACTAAAAGATAGTGTCATAATGCTATGTCGGGCTGCAGGAATTGGCTTTCCTGCAGCCTTATTTTGTCATATAGGAAAAAGTCTCCATATATGGCAAAAGTCTCTTCTGGGGATATACAATTGCATAAGCAAATTAAGAAAAAAGAATTTTAAAGGGGGCCTTTTTATGTCTATGATTAAAATAGAGAATCTTACATTTTCATACCCGACAAGCTATGACAATATCTTTGAGGATGTGAGCTTTCAAATCGACACGGACTGGAAGCTGGGTTTTGTCGGAAGGAACGGTCGTGGTAAGACCACTTTCCTAAACCTGCTGCTTGGTAAATATGAATATTCGGGTAAAATCAGCGCATCGGTACTGTTTGATTATTTCCCATATGAGGTTGCAGACAAAAGCCTTCTCACGGAGGAAGTGCTGCAAAATATATGCCCGTCTGCCGAGGAGTGGGAACTGATGAGGGAATTGTCATACCTTGAGACAGCTTCCGATGTGCTTTGGAGACCGTTTGAAACCCTGTCAAACGGTGAACAGACGAAGGTTCTGCTTGCGGCGCTTTTCTTGAACGAGGGGCATTTTCTTTTGATTGACGAACCAACCAATCATCTTGACGCCAGGGCAAGGGAGCTTGTGGCGGCATATCTCAAAAAGAAAAAGGGATATATACTTGTATCGCATGACAGGTATTTTCTTGACGGATGCGTGGACCACATATTGTCAATCAACAAGGCGGACATAGAAGTACAGGGCGGCAACTTTTCCTCGTGGTTGGCTGACTTTGAGCGCAGGCAGGATTCGGAAAAATCACAGAACGAGAGATTAAAAAAGGATATAAACCGTCTTTCGCAGTCGGCAAAACGCACGTCCACATGGTCTGCGCGCGTGGAGGCGTCAAAATCAGGGGCTTACGACAAGGGCTACGTAGGACACAAAGCCGCAAAAATGATGAAACGCTCTAAAGCGATAGAAGCTAGGCAGCAACAGGCAATAAAAGAAAAATCAGAGCTGCTTAAAAATGTTGAGACCACAAAGGAGTTGAAAATCTGCCCGCTTGCTTATCATTCGGACACGCTCGCATCATTTTCAAATGTTTCGATATGTTATGACGGACATACCGTTTGCGCCCCCGTCACTTTCAATATAAAGCGCGGCGACAGGATTGCTATAGACGGCAGGAACGGCAGCGGAAAGAGCAGTCTCTTAAAAGCCCTGACAGGCGCGCCTGTCGGCTACACCGGCACTGTGACGACCGGCGCAGGCGTTATAATCTCCTACGTGCCGCAGGACACATCGCATCTGCACGGCACACTGGCGGAGTTTGCGGATGAAAATAATATAGACGAAACCCTATTCAAATCTATTCTTCGCAAGATGAATTTTGACAGGATTCAGTTTGAGAAAGATATCCGTGATTTTTCAGGCGGCCAGAAAAAGAAAACGCTTATTGCCAAAAGTCTGTGCGACCGGGCGCATCTGTATGTGTGGGATGAGCCGCTGAATTTTATCGACGTGTATTCCCGAATACAAATTGAGCAGCTCATAAAACATTTTTCTCCCACAATGATATTTGTGGAGCACGACAGGGCTTTCAGGGAGGCTGTTGCGACAGAAGTTGTAATACTATAAAAACTTCTTGTATTGCATATATATGATATGTTATACTCTCAATATGGGAAACCATAGAGCCAAAGGCGGCTTTACCCTCTTTTTTATTCGGAGGGTTCACGCAGCCCTCCAGACATAAGAAAGGAGGGCGATACAATGTATGTTACATATACGGATTTAATCCAACTTGGTATACTCATTGTGGCCCTTGTCAATTTGTTTTATCAGATTTACAAGGGAAAAAAGAAATAGCCGCCACTACTGCAATAGTGACGGCTGATGTAAAATAAGCTTTTAACTATTAGGGTAAAACCGCTTCTATGGTTTCCCCTTTTTTATTAATAATAATATAGCATAATAGAAAAGGGGAATCAAGAGAAATTTTAACTATAACCTGTCATCCGCGCCTATCCTGTATTCATCAATCGCATTTACTACGTCTTCCCTTTTTTCGTCATCAACGTCTATGCGCAATAAGACCGGCTTTGACAAATCAACGCTGAATAACCCCAGAATTGATTTTGCATTCACAATATATTTGCCACTCACCAGTTCAAAATCACCCTCAAATCTTGCAAGTGTCGAAACAAATTGTTTTACTTTCTCAATGGTATCTAATGAAATCTGTATTTCCTGCATGTTAATCATCCTTTCTCTGACTTATAAGCGAAATTATCTCATCCCTATGCGGCATTACTCTCAGCGCACCTTTGCGGGTCGTGATAATTGAGGACGCGGCGTTGGCAAATTTCAGCATGTGAAATAAATCATCTTCTGTCAGCATATCCAGCCCTTTCTCTAATACCGCGTTAAGCACGCATGCCATAAAGGTATCTCCTGCCCCGGTTGTCTCGATTGTGTCTTCACGCAGGAACGGCGCACAGAAAACATTTTTTCCTTTATAATAGGCCCTGCTTCCGTCTCTGCCCATAGTTGCGCATATTAGCGCCGGACTGTATTTCTCCGATATTATGGCAGCTCCCGCCTCAATATCCTTACGGCCTGTCAAAAACGTAATCTCATCATCGGATATTTTTAAAATATCACATTGACTGATGCCATACCACATACGGCGCTTTGCTTCATCAGGATTCTTCCACAAAGGCGGACGAAAGTTAGGGTCAAAGGATATTATAGCGCCCGCTTTTTTAGCCTTTTGCACCGCCTCCGCAGTTGTCTGCGCAATGTGCCCGTCCGTCATTGACAGCGTTCCAAAATGAAATATTTTAGTATCTAAAAGAATTTTCTCATCAATATCGCCGCCTCTCAGCATCATATCGGCGCCCGGATTGCGGTAAAAGGAAAAGCTGCGCTCCCCGTCCGCCCCGGTGTGGACAAATGCCAGTGTCGTAGGTACTTCCTCGTCCATTATTATATTATCTGTATTGATACCCTGTTCCTTCACTGCCTCTATCAGCATCTTCCCAAATGCATCGCTGCCGACTTTGCCTATAAAGGCCGTCCTTTTTCCAAGCTTTTGCAGCATGGAAAGCACATTGCAGGGCGCGCCCCCCGGATTTGCCTCCAATACCGGGTTTCCACGGCCGCTAACTCCGTTTTCCGTAAAATCAACCAGCAATTCTCCAATTGCTGCAACATCATATTTTTTCATGCTAACCTCCTGATGTCCCATACCGTACGCTATCCGACAGAAATTGTGTATTTCTGTATTGTGGTGACTGCCGCTCCATCGCACTCAAAGCTGATATCCTCCGCTTTCGCCGGTGTGTACAGGGTTGTGCTGAGAACCTGCATGCCGTCATTTACAAACACTTCCGCCGAATATTTATCAAGAATAAGCCTGAGTTTTAATTTCTCTGTATTTCCTTTTACCTTTACCCGCCGGATTCCTATCGCGTCACGTACCATGCCGGAATATGTCCGGTCTATTTCCAACATGTTCTTTTCCCTGTAATATGTCAGAGCGGTACCGAACATTTCATTCATGGCGAAATGAATGGAAAACTCATTGTAACCGCCGTCTGCAATTTCCACAGTCAAGTCCAGTACACGCCCCTTTATTCCGGGCAGAATGCATTTTCCTTCAATCCTTATGTTATCATAACGAACAGGATTAACGAAATAATTTTCTATTTCACGCACCGGACTTTGCAAAAGCTTCCCGTCAACGATTCTAAGCTCTCTCGGCAGAGTCATCATACACGACCACTTTTGCGCTGCAGGACGTATATTTGAATCCCATGACTGCATCCATGCTATCATAATACGCCGCCCGTCCGGCGCAAGCGTTGTCTGGGGCGCATAGAAATCCAGTCCGTCATCCAGCGAACAGACTTCACGATAATCAAATTCATATTTATTCTTGTCATATTCACCCATAAAATATACGGCGTTATTGCCATTATGAAATTCTTCATGTGCACGCATATCCTGCGGAGACGCTATGAGCACATACCTGCCGTCAATATAAAAGAAATCCGGGCACTCCCACATCGTTCCAAGCCTGCCATCCCTGTCTTTTGCAAGAACAGATACATATTGCCACTCTCGCAAATCTTCAGAGCGGAATAATACAATCTGCGGAACGCCCTCGACCGTCTTATTCCCGGCAACCATATAAAATGCATCTTCCTCCCGCCATATTTTAGGGTCCCTGAAATGCTCCCTGTTGAAACCTTCGGGCATCATATCGCCTGTAACTACCGGATTATGTTTTGACTTTGTATACGTAAGACCGTTCCCGACTGCAAGACACTGATTCTGGTATTCTTTTTCGAAGCCGCGCACACTTTTTTTCATAACCCCCGTATACATAAGGACATGGCCTTCTTTCGTCTCTATTGCGGAGCCTGAAAAACATCCCGCGCCGTCGTATTCCATGTCCGGCGCCAGTGCAGCCGGCAAATCCTTCCACTTAATAAAGTCTTCCGTTTCACAGTGTCCCCAGTGTATCGAACCCCAGTCCTTATCATATGGATTATGCTGGTAAAACAGATGTATTTTGCCCTGATACACTGAAAATCCGTTTGGGTCGTTCATCCATCCGCAATACGGCGCGGCGTGGAAAACAGGGAGCTCGTCTTTCGGTATTTTATTTATTTTGATATATTCATTGGCTTGTTCCAGCTTATCTTTATACATACCCTACACAACCTCCAATAATACTATAATATAACGGCTTCTTCCGTATCAATGTCAAAGAAATGTATTTTATGCGGGACAATCACAAAATCTACTTTATCCCCTATCTTACAGACTTCATATTTTGACACTCTCGCGACAGCCGTTACTCCTCCAAACTCAAAGTACAGATTATTTTCATTGCCCATTATCTCAGTGTTATCAATTACGGCCTGCTGCCTGTTCTCCTTATAAATATCAAGATTCTGAGGGTCAAATTTTATATCCTCCCCCCTGATTCCGAATATCAGCCTGCGGTTGTATTTTTTAAGTTTTTCGGCCATTTCATCCGTTACCCCGATTGAATTGCCGTCTGCAAACATAATCTTGTTCCCGTCCACCGTAACGTCGAAGAAATTCATCTGCGGGGAGCCTATAAAGCCCGCCACAAACTTATTAACCGGATGCTCGTAAACTTCCATAGGCCTGCCAATCTGCTGTACTATGCCGTCCTTCATTATTACAATGCGGTCCGCCATCGTCATCGCCTCCACCTGGTCGTGGGTTACATATATAGTTGTGCTTCCAAGGCTTCTGTGCAGTTTGCTAATCTCGTTTCTCATGCTGACACGAAGCTTTGCGTCCAAGTTAGAAAGCGGCTCATCCATGAGAAATACTTTCTGATTTTTTACAATCGCGCGCCCCAGCGCCACCCTCTGCCTCTGTCCGCCGGATAAATTTTTCGGTTTGCGGTAACGGTATTCAGACAGTCCTAATATTTCAATTGCCCAATCCACCTTTTCCTTAATCTCCTTTGCCGGAACTTTCATATTTTTAAGGCCGTAACCGATATTTTTCTCAACCGTCATGTGGGGGTACAGCGCGTAATTCTGGAACACCATCGAAATTCCCCTGTCCCTGGGCGCTATTTCGTTCATTTTCTTTCCGTCAATATATAATTCACCGCTCGTAATTTCCTCAAACCCCGCAATCATTCGCAGCGTCGTGGATTTACCGCAGCCGGATGGCCCTACAAATGCGATAAACTCCTTTTCCTCTATTTCCAGATTGAAATCAGTGACCGCCTTTTTATTTGTATTTGCATACTGTTTACATACATTTTTTAATTCTATAAAACTCATGGCTTAACCCTCCTTTGAACCTGTAGATACAACACCCTCTACAATCTGTTTTGAGAACAGTGCGTAAATGATTATGACCGGTATGGTTACTAATGTTATAACTGCCAGCGTCTGCCCCATCGTGGTATTTTCGTTTGAAGTAATCGCGTTGAGGCCTATCTGTGCAGTAAGCAAATCGCTTGAAGTGAACACTAACGACGGCCATAGATAATCATTCCATACATTTAAAAATGTGAATACACTGACTGTCGCAACAACACTTTTTGACATCGGGAGCACCATCGTAAAAAAATATTTGACGGGGCTGCAGAAATCAAGCTGCGCCGCCTCATATACATCGTCCGGAAGACTCACAAATACCTGCCGGAACAGAAATATATTAAATGGATTTACAATCATAGGCAGCACATAGCCGATAATATTATTCAGCAAGCCTAATTTTGCGATGAACAGAAAATGTATTGTAATAATCGTCTCCATCGGCACAATCATCAGAAGCATTATAATCAGCAGCCAGCGTTCCTTAAACGGAAAGTTAATCTTAGCAAGCGCGTATCCCGCCAGTCCATTTACAATAATGCCTAATACGATAAGAACCGCCGCATAAAATAATGTATTGGCCATATAACGGATAAAATTTGTATCAGTCAGAACGGATATATAGTTATCCAAAAAGCTGCCGCTCAGCTCCGGCGGAATGAATGCCGCGAGCGAATTCATGTCGCCCGTGATAGCCGCATCCGTCTTAAACGAATTGGCAAGCATCCATATAACCGGAAAAAGGAAGAACAAAGACATTACTAACATAACCGCAACGAGTACCACGTTAATTCTTTTTTGCTTTTTTGTAAACATGCTTTTTCCCCTCCTTATCTCTTGTCAGGATTGTCTGAATTACCGTGAGAATCATGACAAAAAATGCAAACACAATTGCCATCGTTGACGCAAGGCCTATCTCCCAGTTCACCGTTCCGGTCTCGTAAATGTCATACACCATTGTGTACGTAGAGTGCGACGGCCCTCCTCCGGTCATAACCATCGGCTGTACTAACATTCGAAACGCCCCAATCGTAATTGTTATGAATACAAATACACAGAGTGGTTTCAGCTCTGGCAGGGTTATATCCCTAAACTTCTGCCAGCCGCTTGCATGGTCCATCTCTGCCGCCTCATAAAGCGCCGGATTGATGGCCTGCAATCCTCCCAAAAATATTATCATCTGATATCCGACGCCCTGCCAGGCGCTCATTATGGCAATCGACGGCAGCGCCTGCGCCGAACTGTGTATGAACGGCTTCGCATCTATTCCCAGGCCTGCCAGAAGAGAATTTAAAATTCCCTCGGGACTGTATATCTGTACCCAAAGTGTTGAGACAACTGCAAGCGACATAACGACCGGAATAAAAAATGCGACCTTAAAATATGTCTTGCAGCGAGTTACCCTGTTAATCAGCAGGGCGAGCCCAAGCGCCCCCAATCCCTGCAGCGGTACAATAATCAGTACAAATTTTACCGTGTTGCCAAACGCCTGACGAAAATCCTCATCCTTAAACACCTGAAAGTAATTATCCAAACCAACAAAATGTGTCAGGCCCGGATTCAGTGCAAAGAAATCCGTAAAACTAAATATGAGCGTCAGGACCATCGGCACGAAAAGAAACAGTGTCAGCAATACCAGCGCCGGGCCAAAAAAGGCCATTCCCAAAATAGATTCTGTCTTTTTCTTCATTTTTCCAATGTATAACGCTTCAGCTTAGCGTTAATCCTTTCTACAGATTTATCCAGCTGTGCCTGCGGCTTAGCTCCGCTTAACACACAATTTTCAAGTACCTGCTGAAACGACGTACTTACCTGTGGATATGCAGGCGTTTTCGTTCTCGGATGTCCGTACGTGCTTAACTGATAATACAACGCTTTGTAGTTTTCATCCGTTGTAAATACATCAATGGATTCATATGCCTCATAAGTGGATGGAAACAGTTTTGCCTGCTCCCACATGCGCTTACCGCTTTCCACGCCGCTCATCCACTTCACGAGCTCCGTTGCCCCCTCAATGTTATCGGTCTTCGCCGACGCCGCAAACGCCCACGAGCCGGTCGGCGTATACCTTTCGCCGCTCCAGTTATCCCCGACAACATATGGCGCAACCCCGAGGTTTATATCCGGGTAGCTTGTGTATATGGTGTTGACCTCCCAGGCTCCGTCAAATTTGAAAGCCGCCCGTCCGCTTTCAAACAGATGCTCAATCGGCACCTCCGACATATAACCGCTCCCAAGAAGCGTATTAAAATACGCAACCGTCTCCGCATTTTGCTCCGAATTAAATACTCCGTCAATCTGCAGCCCTGATTCATCCGCAAAATCCCCGCCGTTGGACCAAAAAAACGGTGCGTAATAATATATTGTCGCCTCACCAACCGGAAACGTCATGTCGAGGGCATAGCCGTTTTTTTCGTCCATAATCGGTTTAAGTTTTTCAAGTACCCCTAAAAATTCCGTCTGCGTCCAGGGATGGTCCGCGTCAGGGACTTCAATTCCGGCCTCGTCTAAAATGTCCTTATTGTAGTAAAGCCCTACGCTTGATTCCATTGCCCCAAGTGCATACAGCTTATTATCGTATGTCCCCTGTTCAATAATGGAATCCAGATAGATTTTCCTCTCATCCTCAGACAACTCAGCCAACGGCCCGATTATTTCATTTTCCGCATATGCCGCTATATTGGGCCCGTCAACCGTGAGTACATCCGGGAGGTTTCCCGACATAACCGAGGCGTTGATTTTATCTGAATATCCGCCGCCGCTGTCATTTCTGGGAATAAACTCAATATCGGCAAAATATTGTCCGTTGTAAGCCTCGTTAAATGAGTCCGCCGCCTCCCTGTAACACCACCCTTCTTCCGTATTTTCAATGGAATGTACCCATATGGACAGATATTGTTCCCCATCATCATATCCTGAAATACTCCCGGGCTTTGGCGCGCTTTTTTTGCATCCGCTCAATAATACCGCCGCAATGGCTGCCGCCAGAAAAACAATTGTGCATTTTTTCATAATACCTTCCCCTCCTAACGTATCTGCACATTGATGTGTCAATATACCAAATTGTTAAGCGCCGCTCGTGTAACCGGTAAAGTAACCGGTTACTTTATGCCTTAATAATATATTTTTATTAATCGATTGTCAATACCTTTTTTCAAAAAAATAACCGGTAACATAACCGATAACATAACTAGTTATTTTTTGTTGTTTTTAATTGTTTTAGCTGATATAATAGTGCTAGCTGCGCGGGTTCAAATTGGCGCCGTTGAGCCAGTGTACTGACATTCTGATATCTGGCAAACTTACGCATAATAACTTTTTATCAGCAAGGGCGTTTGAGAGAGGTCGTGCGGTGACAGAATTGACCAAAAAAGGGGCTGTCCGGTGGAAAATCAGGCATAGGAAGTTTGACTAAAAATAAGCAAATTGAATTTTCATACTGCAAGGCGACGAAATGAGGTGTATCTGCTATGGAACATAAGAACAAAAAAGTGACATTTAACGACATTGCGAAATATACGAATTTTTCCAAGACAACAATATCAAGGTATTTTAACAACCCTGATTCCCTCACGCTTAAAAATCAGGAAATTATCGCGCAGGCCCTTATAGACTTAAATTACCAGGAAAATAAACTAGCAAAGGTGTTGGCAAATGGCAAAAGCGAGTTTGTCGGCATTTTGCTTCCTAACCTGTATTTACACTATTATTCAGAGATGCTGAATCAGCTTTTGGATACATACGAAACCTTTGGATATAAATTTCTTGTTTTTGTCGGAACAGGAGCCGAGGAAACCGAGCGGAACTATATACAGGAGCTGCTGGCATATAAAATCGAGGGACTCATTGTCCTAAGCCACACGATTTCATCAAAAGAATTAGCTTCTTATAATGTGCCCGTTGTTACCATTGAACGAGAGGACAAATACGTCGACAGCATTAATACAGACAATTACATGGGGGCTGTGCAGGCTACGAGCCTGCTAATCAAAAATGAATGCGATATACTGATTCACATTAATTCAGACGTTCCGAAAGACGTTCCTGCATACGGAAGAATTAAAGGTTTTTGCGATATCTGCGAGCAAAATAATGTCAACCACGAGCTTCTCATTACAGACCTCGGCGACAGCTATAATGAAACAAAAGAACGCATAAAGGAAGTTTATTTATCTATCAAAAACAAATATCCGAATGCCCGGAAAGGAATATTTATGGCAAATGATACCCACGCGAATATACTTATCAATTATTTAATGCGCGAGTACGGTACTTTTCCGGATGAATACCGAATCGTAGGATTTGATGATTCGCCTATAGCATCCGAAGCTATCATCCCAATAAGCACGGTCGGACAGCAAATTGACAAGATAGCCTGCGAAGCCATGCGGCTTCTTGTCTCAAAGATGAATGAACTGAAAAAAAGAAAGCCGATGCCCCGGACAGATATAATCCACAAACAGATTACCCCGATTCTGGTTCGCAGGGATACAACGAATTAAGCGTCTGCGATTATACGGTTTATGGCTTTCGACTGTTCTTTGGCAGCGTCATCTGAAAGCTTAACTCTATAAGGTTCTTTATTTCATCGTCAGGCGCCGCTTTCTCAAACAATATAGAAATCCAGTTTTCCTTATTCATGTGGTACGCCGTAAGGAAGCCTTCACGCATCCGAAGCGAGCCAATCAGCACAGGCTCGCTCTTTACATTCAGGACGTCCGCCATCTCTTCCCCTGCAACTCCCAGCCTGTCACGCCGTACCTCTAAAAGATCTTCGAACCATTTGCCGGCCTTCTTATGACGAAGAACCGCATTGTTGTCATTCCACGGGTAATCCGGCTCGGCGCCATACTGTTTTCGGCACCATGTAATAATATCTTCTCTTGTCATAAAAGCGAACCTCCGTTTACCAGATACAGAAATTCTACCGCCCAAAATGTAAGGTCGCACAGCAGCGCATTTTTAATTTTATAATCCGCCTCAAGCCGGACATCGCTGTATGCACCGGTATATTCAATCTTTTTGGGAGAGTATCGTTTGTTATGCGGCACACTGAAATTCATCCGCAATAT